>NZ_FMUD01000035.1:0-52031 GCF_900100825.1 Agrobacterium sp. DSM 25558
ACCTCGCCAGGTCTATGCAAAGCTGCTGAATGCAGTAGAGAGCGGTCATATATCCTTTGCGCAGGCCACCACATTCAATCTTGACGAATATTGCGGTCTCGCTGGTTCGCACGCGGATTCTTTTGCGGCCTATATGTATCGGGAATTGTTCGACAAGGCGGACTTCGATCAGCAAAGGATCAATCTGATTGACGGAGCTGCGCAGGACGAGACTGCGGAGGCGGCGCGTTATGCACGTCTGCTTGGCGAAACCATGATAGACTTGCAATTGCTTGGTATCGGCTCGAATGGCCACATCGGTTTTAACGAACCAGGATCAGTCCGAACCAGCAGGGTGCGGGTTGTTCAACTGTCCGAAGAAACGCGCGCCGCCAATTTGCCGACACTAAT
Organism: Agrobacterium sp. DSM 25558; assembly: GCF_900100825.1. Classification (NCBI taxonomy): domain Bacteria; kingdom Pseudomonadati; phylum Pseudomonadota; class Alphaproteobacteria; order Hyphomicrobiales; family Rhizobiaceae; genus Agrobacterium; species Agrobacterium sp. DSM 25558. The sequence continues at coordinate 391 of NZ_FMUD01000035.1, forward strand.
CGAGCTTAAGACTGTGCCGACGCGCGCCATTACTATGGGTATTGCCGATATTCTCGACGCGAGTGAGATTGTCATTCTCGCGACCGGACAAGCCAAAGCGGAAGCGGTGCGGAAAAGCATTCAGGAAACACCAGGGGACAGTTGCCCGGCATCACACTTGGCCAGCCATGCTAACGTTCACTGGTTCCTGGACTATGCTGCGGCTAGGTTGCTTTAATCTTTAACCATATTATCAGCCGCTAAACGGCAATCATTTCAAGCACGCTTCGCGAATTGCCCCGGACCTACGTACAGGATCATATATTCGGAAAGAGTGGGCTATGCCGCAATCAATGGGCCCTTGAGATGAACTGATCTACCAGAATCCACTGCGCTTATAGAATCTCAAACATATCAAAGACTGGTTATCTGAACCAAATTTCCAGATCGCGCAATGATCCTTGACCTTGCCCCGTTGAAATAATCCATTTTGAAGTAAGCTCTGGCCCATTTGAGGTGCTCCCCGATTTTGGGCCATCGGGAGCTGGAATTTTCCGGGGTTTTGGCTCAGGTCGGCGTGAGGGCCGATGAGCCGTTCATGAGCGAAATCGGCACCTTGTTGCCGATCGCGCTATGTGGCCGGAACTCGTTGTAGTCTCTCCGCCAATCCTCCATCTTCGCCCGTGCGTCGTCAAGGCTCATAAACCAATGAGCGTTTAGACATTCAGCCCGGAACTTGCCATTAAAGCTCTCGATGTAGCTGTTGTCCGTGGGCTTGCCCGGCCGCGAGAAGTCGAGCACGACGCCTCTGTGATATGCCCAGAGATCAAGATCACGAGAGATGAATTCGCTGCCGTTGTCTACCCGAATGGTGGCTGGGTAGCCGACCTGGCGACATACCCTCTCAAGCGTCTGAACGACATCCTCACCCTTGTAACTGAAGCGGGCATCGACTGCCGGCGAAAAGCGTGAAAATGTATCAACCACTGTCAGAATCCTGATTTTGCGGCCGGTAGCCAATTGGTCGTGTACGAAGTCCATCGCCCAGACATGGTTAGAATGGGTCGGTTCCGTGCGGTCGGCTCGTAGCTTAGCCTTGACCCGACGCTTGGGAACCTTGTTGCGGAGCTGGAGGTCCATCTCCTTGTAAAGACGATAGATTCGCTTCGGATTAACAGGCCATCCATCACGCCTGAGCAGGACATGGACGCGACGATAACCGTAGCGCACGCGCGTTTGGCAGATGTCCCTGATCTTCAGCTTTAGTTCGGCCTGCTCGCCACGTCTGGACTTGTAGACATAGAGCGACCGGTCAATCTTCAACACCGAGCATGCACGCCGGATCGAAACCTTCCAGTCCGCCTTGACTGTGTCGACAAGCTTGCGCTTGCGGGCAGGCCTCAGAGCTTTTTTGACAGAACATCCTGGAGCATGGCCTTGTCCAGTGAGAGATCCGCCACAATCCGCTTCAGCTTGGCATTCTCCTCCTCAAGCTGCCGCAGTCGCTTCATCTCCGAGGGCATCAGGCCCGCGTATTTTTTACGCCAATTGTAGAACGTCGCATCCGAAATGCCTGCCTTGCGGCAAACCTCACCAATCGGTGTTCCATCCTCCGCCTGCTTCAACACAAATGCGATCTGCGCTTCCGAAAATTTGGACGCCTTCATCGAATTCTCCTCTTCTTCCCGTCAGGGATCATAAGTGGAAAATTCCAGTTCAAAATGGCCTAATTTATTGGGGGCACGTCACATTGAGAGGACCAGAGAATGAAGCGCAACCGTTTTACAGACGAACAGATCATCGGCATTCTGAAGGAGCACGAGGCGGGCACGCCGGTCTCGGAGCTCTGCCGCAAGCACGGCGTCAGTGATGCGAGCATCTACAAGTGGAAGGCCAAGTTCGGCGGCGTGGACGTATCCGAAGCCAAGAGACTGAAGACGCTGGAAGACAAAAACACGAAGCTGAAACGGCTCCTGGCAGATGCCATGCTCGACAACGCCGCTTTGAAAGACCTTTCGGGAAAGAAGTGGTGACGCCCGCAGCAAGGCGGAAAGCTGTCGCTCATCTGATGGATCACCACCAGATGAGCGAACGGCGGGCGTGTAAAGCCATGGGCTTTTGCCGTATGACGATCCGTTACGAAACCAGGCGCAACGATGACCATGACCTTCGCGAGCGGATGAAGGCGCTGGCGCATGAACGTCGCCGCTTTGGATATAGACGCCTTCATGTGCTGCTCAGGCGTGAGGGTCACCTTGTGAACCACAAGCGGCTCTTCCGGCTCTATTGAGAGGAGAAGCTGACGGTACGCAAGCGTGGCGGGCGTAAGCGGGCGATAGGCACCCGAGCGCCGATGTTGATCCCGACGGCTGCCAATGACCGCTGGTCGCTGGACTTCGTGTCCGATCAGCTCACCGATGGCCGCAGGTCACCCGCCCCCGCCCTCTCCCTGCAATCGGAGAGCTGGTTCGGTCGGGGGCTGATCCGCGGTGTCAGTGTGGCATGTCTGAGTAGACGAGACGACTCAATTGGACATTTCTACTTTGCACAGCGGCGGACATTTCAACTCCTCTGCCACATTGTATGTAGCCGGGGTGGGTTCAAGCTTGAAGTGCGACTTGCGAATGATACCAATGGGTTATCAGTCACAAGGAAGATGCAATGGAACGCTCCTAATCCCATATTGATCTCGATGAACGTCGTAAGAACGCCCGCCGGCGAACGCCCGCCGGCGAACGGCCGGGCTGAGTGTTGATGCAATCGCAGAGCAGCTCGACCGGCATCGCTCAACGATCTTTCGTGAGATCAAACGCAACACGTTTATCGACAAGGTCGTGCCAGATCTGACCGGCTACTACTGCATGACTGCGCACGACATGGCGTGCGAACGACGTGCGAAACTGCGCAAGCTGCCGCGGTTCTCTCACGTTCGACAATCGGCGATCGAACGTATCATGCATGGTTGGTCGTCGCAGCAGATCGCTGGCCGTAGCCCAGGATCACGGAAAACTCAGCACCGGTTCCAGCTGAAATATCAACCTCGATTGATGCAGACGACCTTGGGCTGAGTCATTTCCTCATAAGCGAAGCGAACGCCTTCGCGTCCCATGCTGCCGTATTTGAAGCCGCCGAAGGGCATGGCATCGAAGCGATAATCGGAGCTATCGTTGATCATCACGCCACCTGCCTCAATCCTGTTTGCCGCGTCGAGCGCAACGTTGATATCGCTGGTGAAGATGCCGGCATGTAGGCTGTATTCGGGGTCATTCGCCATCTCGATGGCTTCGTCTATGGTCTCGAACGGAGCCAGCATCACAACTGGCGCGAACACTTCCTCACTCCATAGCCCGCAGGTCCGGGGCGTGCCTTCGAGCACCGTCGGATGATAAAGCGACCCTTCGCGACGATGACCGCAGAGAAGAGTAGCTCCAGCGGCAATCGCGTCATTGACAGCAGCTTCAGTCCGCTCGGCTGACTGGCCGGAGATCATCGGACCGACATCGGTGTCGTCGCGCAACGGATCGCCAGCCTTGAGCTTTTTGGTCCCAGCAACGAAGGCATCGCGGAAACGTTCATAGATAGCCGTCTGCACCAGGATGCGCTGGGCGCCGATGCAGTTTTGGCCAGCCGCCCAAAACGCGCCGGAGACGCAGCCCTCGACCGCTTTATCGAAGTTACAGTCATTCATCACGATGACGGGGGCATTGCCGCCCAATTCCATCGCCAGCTTTTTCAGCCCAGCCGTGCGACTAATGGCTTCGCCGGTGGCAAATCCACCTGTAAACGATACCATGCGCACATCGCGGGATGTGATCAAGGCAGTGACCAGTTCCCTGTCACCGTGCGCAATGGTGATGACATCGCGTGGAAGGCCGGCTTCGAAAAGGGCATCGACGAGATTGATGGCGGAGAACGGCGTCAAATTCGACGGCTTCAGTAGCACTGCGTTGCCGCCTGCGATTGCCGGACCGAGCTTGTGCGCGACCAGGTTCAGCGGATCGTTATAGGGGGTGATGGCGGTGATGATACCGAGCGGTTCCCGCGTGAACCAACCCTGGCGCTGTTCTGATCCGGCAAATGCATCGAAGGGGATGACCTCACCTGCGTTGCGCTTTGCCTCCTCGGCAGAGAGTTTTAGCGTATTGACGCAGCGACTGACTTCCTTTCGTGCCTGAACGATCGTCTTTCCGGCTTCGCGTACGATCGTCTCGGCAAAGGCATCGCGGCGGCGCTCGATAAGTTGTGCAGCACCTTCGAGGATGCTTGCCCGCTTGTGCCGCGGCAGGTTGCGCGAGAGTTCGGCCCCGCGACGGGCACGAGCGATGAGTTCGTCGACGTCGGATGCCTCCGTTGTGTCGATCGATCCGATCAGAGAGCCGTCAAACGGACTGTAAACAGATATAGGCGGCAGGCCCGCTTTGATATGAAGTTTGGCAGCGGTCATAGGCCAACTTCCCTTTCCCTGATGAAGCGCCGGCATGAGCGGCGGGTATGGTCTTCGGGCAGGGTGAGGTCTTATCCCCGCCCTGTGCCCTTTGATGTGGTCGACAATGACAATCTGATTGCGACTGGCTGTTCAACGATGGCCTGGAAAACGCAAGCCGCTCTCGGTCAGAGCTTCTGGCCGTCGCGCACCAGTTCGTCCATGACCGAGCGCACGGCCTTCTCGGCAATCAAGACGATCTCGTCGATCTCTTCCTTGGTGGTGACCAGTGGCGGTGCGAAGCCGAGGATGTCGCCATGCGGCATTGCACGGGCGATCAGACCGCCCTCGCGAGCTGCCTTCGAGACGCGCGCCCCCACCTTCAGCGACGGATCGAAACGGGTCTTGCTTTCGCGGTTACCGACGAACTCGATGGCACCCATCAGGCCAACACCACGCACCTCGCCGACGATCGGCAGCTGAGCGAACTTCTCCTTCAGCTGCGCCTGGAAATAGGCGCCCACGTCGCGAGCATTGCCGGGCAGATCTTCCTTCTCGACAATATCGAGTACGGCGTTCGCCGCGGCTGCGCCGATCGGATGGCCGGAATAGGTATAGCCATGCGAGAAGGCGCCGACCCTGTCGGCCCCGTCTTCCAGCACCTGATAGACCTTCTCGCCGACGATCGCAGCCGAGAGCGGGAAGTAGGCAGACGTCAGGCCCTTGGCAACCGTGATCAGATCCGGCTCGATGCCATAATGCTGCGATCCGAACATGGAACCGGTGCGGCCAAAACCGGTGACGACTTCGTCGGCGATCAACAACACGTCATGCTTCTTGAGCACCGGCTGGATAGCCTCCCAATAGCCTTCCGGGGGCGGCGTAATACCGCCTGTGCCAAGCACGGGTTCCGCGATGAAGCCGCCGACATTATCAGGGCCAAGCTGTTCGATGAGCTGGTCGAGCTCAAGGGCTCGGCGGGCGGAGAATTCCCGCTCGGTCTCGCCAGGATTGGCGCCCCAGTAGTGATGCGGCACGCCGGTATGGGTGATCTGCGGCAAGGGAAGGTCCATATGGTCATGATAGAAGCTCATGCCGGTCATCGAACCGGAGACGACGCTGCAGCCGTGATAGCCGCGATCGCGTGAGATGATCTTCTTCTTCGTAGGCTTGCCGCGCAGGTTGTTATAGTACCAGACGAGCTTGGCCTGAGTTTCGTTGGCATCCGAGCCGGACATGCCGTAGAACACCTTGCTCATCTTGCCCGGTGCCATCTTCACCAGACGGTCTGACAGAATCGCAAGTTCGTCGGTAGTATGGGCGGCATAGGAATGGTAATAGGCAAGCCGGTAGGCTTGGCGCGAGATCGCCTCGGCCACCTCGGTTCGGCCATAGCCGACATTAACGCAGTAAAGGCCGGCAAAGCCATCAATTAGCTGATTGCCGTAGGCGTCCTGGATCCGGATGCCCTTACCCGTCTCGACAATCGTCGGCTCGCCAAGCTTGCCGCTGGCAAAGTCCTTCATCTGCGTGAACGGATGCAGGACCGAGTTGCGGTCCTTATCGGCGATGTCTTTGATGTTGATGGTCATTGTGAGCCCTTCCGTAGCAAGATGATGTGAAGCGGCGGAAGGCAGCGTGATATGCTCCGCTGATTCCCCGATCGATATTGAATGGTGGCAATATGCTCCCAGATCAACGCAGATTGACGGCGGATCTGATGCCGTCTATGCAGAAAATCGGCAAATATGAACGCCAGCTGCAGGATTTATCGCCCATGGAACTCGACCGCGCAGACCTTTCGCTTCTCAACGCCGTTCAAAAGAACAACAAGCTCACGTCCGAGGAACTCGCAGAACGAGCGCACCTATCGCCGACTGCCTGCCAGCGCCGGCTCAAGCGATTGCGCGCCGAGGGCGTCATCGAGGCTGATGTTTCGATCGTGTCTCCGAAAGCCGTCGGCAGGCATGTAACGGTCGTCGTTCTCGTATCGCTTGAGCGGGAGCGGGCTGACATTATCGATCGCTTCAAGGCAGCCATCAAGAACACGCGCGAAGTGATGATCGGCTACTACGTGACCGGCGATGCGGACTTCCTGCTTGTAGTTACTGCAAAAGACATGGAAGACTACGAACAGTTCACGCGTCGCTTTTTCTACGAAAACAATGACATCAAAGGCTTCAAGACGATGGTAGTCATGGACCGCGTGAAAGCCGGGTTCGCCTTCCCGATTGAAGACTGAGAGCGTTTCTTAAACGGGCCTAAATGTCGTCTTGTCATGCCCCGCGCTCGTACAGCCTTATGCCCATCGCCAGAGAGAACTGCCGCCGTTGGCGGCATCAAGCAGTGGGGATCGGCCGTGAGGGCTCCCGGCGCAGACTAGGGGACTATCTCGAGATGAAGTATCTTTTCATGGTGGCCAATAGCGACAGGATGGCGGGCAGGCGAAGGATGTGAGGACGGGCAACTTTCGCACAAAAAGTGACTGCCGTTGGGACCTGTCCAACGGCAGCCTAGTCGCTTGGGAGACGCTTTGTGTGCTCCGTCAAAGGCAACAATAAACTTGACCGAAACCGATCATACTTCGAGCTGACTGACACATGGCGGCGTTTTCGGTGTAAATGATGCGTAAACCTGTATTCTTTCCGGCAGAAACGCAGGGTTCCGCTCCGGCGTATTGTCAACTCGCCGGGAGCCTTTCCCGGCGTATCTAGTCTGAGCGTTGGTCATCTTTCTCGGACCGTTGACTTGGAAGTAGTCACCGGACAATGGCTAGGCGTTTCGTTCCGTCTTGGCAAAGTGCGGCGGCCCAATCGGTCAGTGCACGATCAGATCCCGATCGCCTCATAGGCTTCAGCGATCTGCCGAATCGAGGCGACATAAGCCGCAGTCCTATAATCGCCAAGTCCGACTGCTTCTCCAAGAGATCCCCAATCCGTGCCCAAGTGCTGCGCATGACGTCTTCCAGACCCGAACGAACGAGGTCAATCTCCGCGCCGCCTTCGAGGAACTCGTCACACCTCTCGGCCGCAAACTTCTTTCCGGTGATGCGTTCGAGCGCTGTAGCGATTGTCTGGTTACGCCGCTCGCGCCGGCACCGTTCCATCAGGCAGAGGGGAATATGCGTCAGGTTCTTAACCCGCTCGAAGTAGCTAACGATGACGCCACCGGCATTAACACAGATATCCGGAAGAATGGTCAAACCACGGGAGCGCAGGATCTTGTCCGCCTCGAAGCTGACGGAACCGTTAGCCGCCTCCACGACTAGGTGTGCCTTGATGCGTTTTCGACATGAATGGCATTTTCCATCGCCGCTGGAATGAGAATGTCACAGGGCTGTTCGATGCCGGTCATATCGCCGACAAAGGAGTTGGCACCTTCAAAGCCGAGAATGCTGCCAGTGCGGATTTAATGCTGCTTGAGCACCTCGATGGGGAGACCCTCGGTATTGGCGACATAGCCGTCTCGTTCAGCAACAACGGTGATGCGTGCGCCGTCCTCTTCGGACTGGAACTTGGCGGCGTGATAGCCGACATTGCCGAAGCCTTGCACGATGACCGAGACACCCTTCAGATCGCGTTGGCCGTCGAGCCCGACTGTGCGAGTGTCGCGAAGAAAGCTCTGGATGGCGAATTGGACGCCCCTGCCCGTGGCTTCCGTGCGTCCCGCGATGCCGCCTTTCGACAAGGGCTTGCCGGTGACGCAGGCGCGCGCATTAACGACATCGGTCGGATTGGCACGACGGAACTCAACCATCATCCAGGCCATTTCGCGTTCGCCGGTGCTGATATCGAGAGCCGGAACGTTAACGCCAGGACCGATCAGGCCGCGCTTGTTGAGCTCCTGGGTAAAGCGGCGAGTGATGCGCTCGAGTTCCTGAGGTGTCCACTCGCGGGATCGACTTCAGCGCGTCCTTGGAACCGCCGAAGTGAACGTCGACGAGCGAGCATTTCAGCGTCATCAGTGCGGCCAATGCATCGACCTCTTCGGCATCGGCATTGGATGCGTAGCGGATACCGCCCTTGACCGGTTCGCAATGCTCGCTGTGGACCGAGCGCCAGCCGATGAAGCTGTATGCGAGGCGATCGCCCTCGCAATCCATGCTGCTGTGTTTGAAGTCGCCGAAGGGCATGGCATCAAAGCGGTAGTCAGAGCCAGTGGTGGGCAAGCCCTTTCGAATCTCGCATCGGCTAGTTTCCAAACCACCCCGTCGGCAGACGCTTCGTGAAGAGCCAGCGTACGTTAGACGTGCAAGAGCTCCAAACAATACCGGATAGTAAGCTCTGTGGTGGGGATGAGAACCTTATCAGAAACTCCAAAGGTAGGGGTGTGCACCCCAGTCTCATTGCCTGGCTCTCGGCTGCCAAACCAGAAATAGATCGATGGCACGCAAGCAGAGTAGTACCCAAAGTCATCGCTGCCCGAGGTCGGAGGCCGTTCAACATACCTATCTTCGCCCTCTCGTTGAACGACGAGTTTTCGGAAGCGTTCAACCATAGCTAGATCGTTGAATACGAGAGGGTCCCCGGATTGGGAGGTGAAACTTGCCTTGCCTCGGTGCATGACGGCGACGCCCTCCGCCACCTCCCGAACCCGTCGCACCAGCAACTGACGTCGTTCCAGACTACTTGTTCGGATTGTTCCTGACATGACCACAGACGGGCAGATTATATTCGATGCCTCTCCTCCTCTAATTGTGCCGAGAGTAACGACCGCGCCGTCGTCAACCGGCATTTCGCGGGAAACCACCTTCTGGACCTCGTTGATAAAGGCACCTGCCATAGATATGGCATCAACACCGAGATGCGGCTTTGCGCCATGCGCCATAGTTCCAATCAGTTCGACTGCAAACTGATCGGCCGATTTTGTAACTGCTCCCGCACGTGCGCCGTAGGATCCAGCTGGAATCTCCGTATTGACGTGAAGTCCGACCGCCGCATCGAATCCTTCAAGCAGTTTTTCCTCCACGACGGTACGGCCACCAAGCGGTTCGGCCTCTTCTGCTGGCTGAAAAAACACGCGTACTTTGCCGGAAAACGCTTGCCGCATGCGGTGGAAGGCAAGAGCGGTGCCCAAAGCGATCGAAGCGTGCATATCATGGCCGCATGCATGCATCACCCCCGGTACCTGCGATCTGTACGTCAGGTCATTTCGGTCTTCCTGAATTGGCAAGGCATCTATGTCTCCTCGTAGGGCGATCGATCGGTTTGGGCCGGGGGAGAGCCCAACAATATCAATGTAAACTCCGGTCCCATGAAACGTTTTCGCGCCGGTCAGGCCGAACTTCTCAAGAGTTTCCAAAATCCTCTTTTGCGTTTTCCATTCCTGGTTCGAGAGTTCTGGTTCGCGATGCATCGCATGACGCATCGCGCAGACCGCTTTGCGTTCTAGTTCTGCAAGCACGTTGTCGGTGGTCACGTTCATGATAATCTCGCCGTCAGTTTGATTGGGCATCACGCTTTTTGCTCCCATCAATTATCCGCAAGGGCGATCTCAGCCAATACTGCTTCGTCCAAGGGCGTATCGTAGGTGTTTAGTATAAACCCCAGCACCGAATAGAAGCCGACCGTCGCCATGAGGTCTAATACCGCCTGGACCCCCATTGATTTGGACAGTGCGCTCTCAATATTTGGAGGTAACTGGGCTCGGTCGAATAATGCATCGACAGCTCCGGCAATCATTCCGTCCTCTCCGTCGGGCGAGCCTTGCATAGACAGAATTCGCGCGTCGGAGATTCCAAGCTTGCGGGCTCGGCTCACATGATGAGCCCACTCATAGCCTGAACCAATCCGGTGTGCTGCCCTCAAGATAACGAGTTCGGACCGTACCTGCCCCAGGGCGCTCTCTTTGACGATATGTTGGCGGAGCGGGGCCCACGCTTGCAGCAGCGCTGGGTGGTGGGCCATGGTGCGATAGACGTTCAGTTCGCCTGCGAACCCAGCGTTCATATTTGCGATTTCGGCGGGCCAGTGGTCGTCACTAATCGGCGCACAGCGAGATGTCATGGGGAATTCCTTCTTGGCCCAAACCCTTATCCTGCAACGGCCGCGTCTATTGCTGCAGCAAGCCGATCAATAATCATGTCGATCTGCTCAGCTTCGATGATATATGGTGGCGCGAGCAAGACATGGTCACCATGCACCCCATCGATAGTGCCGCCCATTGGGTAGCACATCAGCCCTCGCCGCATCGCCTCCTTCTTTATCCTCGAATTGATCTTGCGAGCGGGATCAAAAGGCTGCTTTGTGTCCTTGTTCGCCACAATCTCGATCCCACGAAAAAGGCCGCGACCGCGCATATCGCCGACGTAAGCAGATTGGCCGAGCGCCGCATCAAGGCCAATCTGTAAGCGATCTCCCATCCTAACGACGTTTTTCATCATTTCTGGACGCCTCAAGATCTCGACAACTTTATTGGCTGCCGCGGCAGCAACCGGGTGACCGATGTATGTATGCCCGTGCTGAAACAACCCCGACCCCTTCGCGAATGCGCGATAGATCGTATCTGACAGCATCACCGCGCCAATTGGCTGGAAACCGCCCCCTAGGCCCTTAGCGATCGTCATCAGGTCGGGGACGATGCCTTCTTGCTCAAACGCAAACATGGTGCCGGTGCGACCCATACCGCACATAACTTCGTCGAGTATAAGCAAGATGCCGTATTTATCGCAAATTTGTCGAACCAGCTTGAGGTAGCCGGCTACAGGCGTCACGGCACCCAGAGTAGCTCCCACCACTGGCTCAGCCACGAAAGCCATGACTGTGTCCGCTCCGAGCTCGATAATCTTCGCCTCGAGCTCTGCAGCAAGACGCGCCCCATAAGCTGCGGGCGTTTCGCCCGTTTGCATGTCGCGATATGCATAGCACGGCGAAACATGGTGGGTTTCCGGCAAGATGGGCTTAAACTGCGCGCGACGCCAGGCGTTGCCGCCAGTTGCTAAGGCTCCGATTGTATTTCCGTGGTAGCTTTGTCGGCGCGCAATAATATGACGACGCTGGGGCTGGCCGATTTCAACAAAATACTGGCGAGCCATCTTCAGTGCAGCCTCGACAGCTTCCGAACCACCTGAGACCAAGTATGCATAGTCGAGCCCCTTCGGCGCTAGCTCAACGAGTTGTTCGGCAAGCTCTTCCGCCACATCAGTCGTGAAAAATGATGTATGAGCGTAAGCTATCCTCGCCATCTGCGCCTTCATCGCGTCCAACACCTCAGGATGGTTGTGGCCGAGGCAACTCACAGCGGCCCCGCCGGACCCGTCTATGTAGGTGCGGCCATCGCTATCGGTGATGTAGATTCCTTCTCCTGCTACGGCTCTTGGCATTGGCGAACCGATGGTTCGATGGAGGAGTTTCGTCATCGTTTTCTCGCGGATTGGATTCAGCAGGCGTTCCGGTTCGCCTTCCACCAATTTACATACTCAAAAGCGGTATGCAACAAATGTTTTAATTTCTCAAAATATGATACATTTGTGTTTGTGAATTGCGCGGTTCTGCGGCTGGGGCCAAAATCGCTACCCATTCGGCATATCATTTGACTTTCGCACCCATCAACGAGATGGTTCGGATGACTTACTTCATCAAAAACGAGGCAAATGTTGCAAAAGGGACCACTCCATAATTTGATTGTCGAGCGATTTGACGATATGTCGATACAGTTGCAGCAGGCTGCCCGACACATTCTTGAACATCCGCAGGACGTAGCATTGGTGTCTATGCGTGAGCTCGCCCGGAATGCAGACGTGCAACCTTCCACGATGACGCGCTTGGCTAAATTTCTAGGTTTTTCCGGGTATGAAGACTTTCGCGGTCAATATGCGGATGTCATTCGGGTTGGTACAGACGGTTTTGCGGTTCAGGCCTTGCAGCGGAACGGCAGCGTCACGGATGGTGAGGAACTGGCGCAACGGATGCTTCAAAGTCTGTCCGCTCAAATTGCGCGCCTGAACGAACCCGGTACCCTTTCGCGGCTCAGCAAAATCGCCGATCACTTGAGCGGAGCTCGAAAGATTTTTGTTCTCGGTTTACGCTCTTGCCACTCGGTTGCTTGGCATTTCCATTACGTAATGACTTTGCTTGGTGAAAAGACCATTCATCTCGACGCACCCGCCGGCACGAGCGGCGATGCACTCATGCGCGCGACCGCCGAAGATGTTTTGCTGACTGTTTCGATAAGCCCCTATTCACTGCATACTCTTGAACTCACTGAGGTTGCCCGCGAAAAAGGGATGGGAATAATTGCAATTACTGACAGCGAGGTCTCACCTTTGGTGGCAATCGCCGATCACGTGGTCTTCTTCCCGACGGAGAGCCACACATTTTTTCATACGCTCACACCAGCCTTGGCCGTTTCAGAGGTTCTTTGTGGTTTGCTGGCAAGCAAAGACCGCACGGCGGCTCTTGATGAACTTAGACGCGCCGACAGCCATTTATCCGCGATGAACACATACGCATCGGTAATTCCCCGACGGAAAATCTGATTGTTGGCCGTACGAATGCACTTGTTGACTTGTTAACTTACGTTCTGTGGGACGCGCGGCAGGTAGAAGACCGCAGCAATTCCCTGATTTGCCAGATCACCTGCTTCATCCTCGGAGCATGATGCTAAAATCGTCATTGGACGAGCTCACGCCGGTGCGGTCCCCCAGTGCAAACCATTACATCGGAGACGACCGGCTAATGGTCAATCCTCGGAACTCATACGAAGCGAAGAGTGCGCGGATATTCGCGCGATTGGCTGATCTTGCGGTCGGGGGCGGTCCAGTTCCGGTCAACTATGATTTGGACTCGCTGAGCGTGTCCGGACCAATTCAACCGAAGCTTTCGAATTGTTTCGAGCTGCTAAGCACGAGTCTCGCTTCATTCTATCACACCATTCATTCTGATCACCCCAACGCCATTCTCGAAAGCAATCCGTGTGCCGTAAGGTTCGGAAAGTTTTTGCAGGCGATCTAAGATCATCTCAGCTTTCGCAGCAGATGCGAGACTAGGAATTCCTCGGTTCGCGAACCTTTTGGAGTGACCGAGTTCAACGGGGTACAGGCGCAACTCGGCGAGTCTGTTCTCCTCGAAGCGACTGATCGCTATGACGCTTTCGTAAAAAACTGGGTCGCTGAAACCGGGTGAAGTTTCGTAGCCCGATGACATTTCGGACACGGTCACGTCAGCGTCTGTGGCGTCGATCAAGTCCTTGTCATAGACTTCGTACATGTCAGCGCCCACAGGGGTCCGAAGATCGTCCATCATGAAATTGCCAAGGCTATAGAATATCGGCCGACCCTTATAGATTTCGATACCCCGCAATCGGTGCGGTCCGTGTACGATGTAAGCATCAGCCCCTGCATCGACAGTACGATGTGCGAATTCTCTCTCGTAATCCGCCGGTTCTTCACTCCAATTTCCCGGTTCATGCCCGTGATTTGTAAAGATGCAGAAGTCAGAAAACTGCTTGCCGCGACGAATATTTCGGAGGATGTTCGCGACGTCCCTAGAATTAGGCTCATAGGAATACCCGGGCCGCTCACCGGCTCTGAAAGCCACATTCGCAACCTTAACTTGGTCTGACTGTCTACCGGATCGCCCAAAGTTCGGCAGTGAATCGCGCACAATCCGGAGGCTGTCGAGCATTTTGGGCTCCACAACGATACTCCTCGCCAATCGGAGAGTGTTGATCCCAGGCCTGCCCGGAGCTTCGCCCGCTGCGTCGCAGGCACGTGACAAAGGTGTGAACGTGGATGCGGACGATACCAACCCTACCCGTCCTTTGGTTGTTTCTACAAAACGTGCGGCACCAGCCTGTGACAGATTTTCGCCAACACCGGCGTAGGCAATGCCATTTTCCTCGAGCGCGCGGCACGTAAGGCGCATGCCTTCTACGCCCCAATCGAAAGAGTGGTTGTTTGCGCAGCTGACCAGATTGAACCCCATCGTCCTTAGATCAGGCCCAGTTTCTGGCAAGCTGACATGATACGCTCCGCCATACTCTGCTTGCGGGCTTCCTTCGAAAGAGCGAATGTCGAAGATGTTGGTTTCCAAGTTACCGAACGTCACATCTGCAGCTTGCAAGATCTCAACAATTTGCGCAAAGCCTGGGTGGCAGCTGTTTGTTAATCGACGCGACACAATAAGGTCGCCCACTGCGACAAGCGTAAAGCCGTCCGCGATATTGGTTTCGAGAGAACCCGCCACGTCGTAGCTGTTCAGTTCCGGCCCTTGTTCGTCTCTATCTGCATTTTGGTCCGCGTTCATACATTCTCCTGATAGCCTGCACACTAGAGGCGCCATAGAAATATTCTGGTGTGATTTGAGGGCGTCGAGGGACGTCCCCTATCGCTGGTCACTGACTAAGGAGCAGTGCCTCGGTTACATTGTCAGAATTCTCACGAATGGGAGCCCGTACATGACATGCGACAACTCGACCATCTGCCACCGGATTCAATGTCGGAACGTCCCGCATGCATCGGTCGACTGCTAATGGGCACCGTGGGTGAAACGCGCATCCCGTCGGCGGATTCACGGGGCTTGGAACTTCTCCTTCCAGGCGCGCTTCCAGACCGCGGTGAGTTGGGTCAGGCACCGGAGCGGCCGCGATCAATGCTTCGGTGTAGGGATGCACAGGATTTGCAAATAAATCTTCGCACCTGGCGAGTTCCACGATGCGCCCCAGATACATAACTGCCACCTTGTGACCGATATGCTCGACGACGCCAAGGTCATGCGAGATAAAGACGAAAGCAATGCCTAGCTCTTGCTGGAGATCCATAAGCAGGTTCAGGATCTGCGCTTGGACAGAGACATCGAGAGCCGAAACCGCCTCGTCGGCTATGATGATTGCCGGTTTAAGGGACAAGGCCCGTGCTATGCCGAGACGCTGGCGTTGCCCTCCCGATAGCTCGGAGGGAAGCCGGTGCATGATCTCCGGAGCAAGACCCACCTGTTGCAAGAGCTTTGCCGCCAGCGCCTCGCGCTGCTTTCGGCTCAGGCGCTCGAAGTTCTCAACTGGTTCAGTGATGATCTGGCCAGCCGAGAGCCGCGGGTTTAGCGATGAATAGGGATCCTGGAACACCATCTGCATTCGACGACGTTGATTTCGCAGCTCGTGTTTCTTCAGGCTTGCAATGTCGACGCCTTCAAGAAGCACACGGCCTTCGGTTGGGTCGATAAGGCGCATCAGGAGCCGTGCGATCGTCGACTTGCCGCAGCCGGATTCACCGACGATGCAGAGGGTCTCCCCTGCATCGACGGAGAATGAGACGTCCTGGACAGCCCTGATGACCGGAGCGTCTCTCTTCGAAAAGCCGCCGCTAAGCGGATAGTGCTTCGTCAAGTTCTCGACCGTAAGCAGTGGACCTTTCATACGCTCTGCACCTTCTCTACATGCCAGCAGGCGGCGGCGTGACCCGGCCCGTGCTCCTCCAGAACTGGCGTTTTCTCCCTGCAGATGTCCGTCGCAAACGAACACCGCGGGGCAAAGCTGCACCCGATGATAGGGGCACGCAGACTGGGTACGATCCCTGGGATTTCCGGCAGGCGACGTTCCTTTCCCCGACGCCTGTCGGGAACAGAACGCATGAGTGCCTTGGTGTAGGGATGCATGGGTCGCGCAAAGAGATCGATGACCGTCGCCTGCTCAACAATCTGCCCGGCGTACATCACAATGACGCGCTGACAGGTTTCGGCGACAACGCCGAGATCGTGAGTGATGAACATCACCGAGGTGCCGGTTCGTTCTTTGAGATCGACGATCAACTTCAGGATCTGCGCCTGAATCGTCACATCCAGAGCCGTCGTAGGCTCGTCGGCAATCAACAGCTCCGGTGAACAGGCAAGCGCCATGGCGATCATTGCACGTTGACGCATGCCGCCCGACATCTCATGCGGATAGTTCTTCAGCCGGCGCTCGGGGTCCGCGATACGGACCAGACGCAACATCTCCTCAGCCTTCGTCATTGCTTCAGAACGCGAAACCCGAGTGTGTATCTCAACGGCTTCGGCGATCTGTCGCCCAACAGTGTGAACCGGGCTCAGGCTGGTCATCGGGTCCTGGAATATCATGGCAATCTTGTTGCCACGAATTTTTCGCATTTCACGATCTGAAAGCTTAAGCAAGTCTTGTCCGTGGAACCGAACCTCGCCGGCAACCGTCCGAGCAGTGATCTTTGGCAGCAGGCGAAGTATGGACAGAGAGGTGACGCTTTTTCCGCATCCCGATTCGCCAACGACTCCGAGCGTTTCGCCTTTGCGGACCTGAAAGCTCACGCCACCGACAGCGCGGGTGATGCTGTCTTCGCCAAAGAAGTGCGTTTCAAGATCGCGAACGTCAAGCAGGACGTCGTTGTCAACAATATTCAGTAATTTCATATCAACGCCTCCGCTTCGCGCGCGGATCGAAAAGATCGCGCAAGCCGTCCCCGAACAGGTTGACAGCCAGCACAGTGAGGGCAAGGCAGATGCCGGGGGCAAAAAGCGTCAGCGGAGCAATGGAAAGATAGAGGCGCGAGCTGGAAATCATATTCCCCCAACTTGGAATCTCGGGCGGCACGCCAATGCCCAGGAAGCTTAAGCCGGCCTCGGTCAATATTGCATTTCCGCAGACAATTGCACTTTGAACCATGAGTGGCGGAAGAGTGCTTGGAACAACGTGGCGCCATAAGATCTTTGGAAGACGAGCGCCACCGCAAACAGCCGCCTCGACGTATGGTCGCTCCCGCACGCTTAGAACAATCGAGCGAACAAGCCGGGTCACGCCCGGTATTTCGGGAATCGCGATTGCCAAGATCAAAATTCCAATTCCAGAACCAGTTAACGAAATTAGCGCAATTGCCAGGAGAATGGTCGGAATCGACATCAAGGCGTCCATGAAGCGCATGACCAAATTGTCAACGGCGCGGGTGTAGCCAGCCACAATGCCGATCATCAGCCCAGCCAGGGCTGCTGCTAGGGCTGATGCCAGCCCAACCATGAGCGATATACGCGCGCCGTAGATGGTCCGGACTAGAACATCACGACCGAGGTTATCGGTGCCCAGCCAATGATCACTGGATGGGGGCTGCAGGCGAGCGAAGGGATCCATTCTCCCCGGATCACCAACATAGAACGGAGCAAAAAGTGCAGCAAGGATCAGGAGAACAAGGAGCCCACCGCCAGTTAGGACCAGAGGGTGGCGTCGCGCAAGCACTGAGATACGAAATCGTTCTTGCGCGCCAGGTTGTGCTGGTGATGTTGATATAGCCATGTCAGTACCGGATTCGCGGGTCGATGAGCGTGTAAGCAAGATCGACCATGAGATTGATCAGGACATAAAGGCCCGAGACGATAATTAGAACGCTTTGGATGATGGGATAATCCCGCCCGTTGATGGCATCGACAACGAGGCGACCGATGCCCGGTATGTTGAAGACGGTTTCCGTGAGGACGACTCCGCCGACGAGACCCGCGAAACTCAATCCAACTGCGGTCAGGATTGGCACTCCAGCATTTTTCAAGGCATGATGAAACAGCATGGCATAGGACGACGCACCTTTGGCTGCGGCCGTTCGCATATAATCTTCTGACAATACCTCAAGCATGCTTGAACGGGTGATCCGGGCGATAAAAGCAATGTAGGCAAGGCTCAAGGTTAGTGTAGGCAGGATTAAATGTATGAACCAAGCTGTCATACCCTGACTTATCGGTTTATACCCCTGTACAGGCAGCCAATGAGTCTGGATTGCAAAGACGTAGACGAGAAAATAGCCGATCACGAATACCGGCACAGAAAATCCAACGGCCGAGAAACCGATGAGAATGCGGTCTGCTAAGCCCCCTGCCCGCCACGCGGCAAGAACGCCGAAGGAAATCCCAACGATAACGGAAAGAAATACCGTCAGCAGTGATAGCGAGATAGTGGGCTGAAGGCGTTGAGCAATTAGCTCAATAACAGGACGTCCAGAAAATATTGAGGTTCCGAGATTGCCGCTAATAATTTCCTGAACCCAACGCATGAACTGGGCCGCCAAAGGATCATTCAAGCCCATCTGGTCGCGGATGCCGGCGACCACCGCTTCTGTTGCAGTTGGACCGGCGATAATGACGGCGGGATCGCCTGGCGCAAATCTGACGAGCAGGAAAATAAACGCTCCGACCATCGCCATGACGGCGATGGCCGAGATCATCCTGCGGATGATGTAGAATACCATGGACTCACGCCTTTTCCATGTTCCACAACGCGACCCGGTTGATAGGCATCCCGACAATGCCGGTGAGTTCCTTGCGCCGGGCGACGGGCCTCAGTTCTTGTCCGAGTCTGATATCGCCGACGAAATCCCACCAGATTTTCTGCATTTGCCGGGCCAACACTTTGCGTTCCTCAAGCGTCTCAACATCCGGCCACTTGGCGCGAAGTGTCTCGTACTCCTCGTTCTTCGGCCAGCCATACCAAGCCTTTTCACCACCGGCATTCATGAAGATCTGCGATGTCGGATCGCTCATCAGGAAGTCGGTGTCGGTGGTCATAAACATGCTCCAACCGCCGCTATCAACGGGGCCCTTGTTTGTTCGGCGCTTAGAAAGCCCACCCCAATCGCTTGCACCGAGTTCAACATTCATCCCGATCTTCCGAAGGGAGTCTGCAAGAAGTTGCGAGGCATCTCTGTGTGCTGGCTGGGTAGAGTCCTGAAGAATCACGACTTTTTCGCCCGCATATCCCGACTCTTTTAGAAGTTGCGTCGCTTTTTCCGAGTCGCCTCCCTTCTTAAACCAACCGGTATTTTCGTCGTTCGAGTAGTGCGTGCTGTTGCCAAAAATCGACGTTACGGGAGTGCCGTAGAGCGGATCCGGAGCGATTACGCGCAAGAACGCTTCTTGATCGAGCAGGTGGAGAACCGCTTGCCGCGCTTTCACGTTGTTGAATGGCGGTTGAAGGAAATTCATTCGCAGGCACCAGTCCAAGCCGGATTCATTCAACACTTGGAGCTCTAGGTTCGGGTCAATTCCAATAACTGGAAACAGATCTGCGCTGGGCCGTTCGATGAAATCTATTTCACCTGCCTGCAGAGCGCCTACAGCAGTCTGAGGATCTGAGATTTGATCCCAAACGACCCGATCTACTTTTGCGATCCTCGCGCCTGCGTATCCGTCCTGCGGTTCTTTCCGCGCCACGTAAGCCTCGTTGCGATCATAGGTGAAACTGGCTCCAGGTCGAGCGAGATCCGTGTTGAATTTGAAAGGCCCCGAGCCGATATTTGCGGTCACCTGCTCAGTAGCAGCCTGTTTTGCATCCTTCTCACGCATTATAGCCAGGTAGTAGCCGCTGGATGCTCCGAGGATGTCTATCAATATTGGCAAGGGCTCCTTAAGAACGATCGAAAAGGCCTTATCGTCTTTCTTCAAAATGTCCTGCGCCCGCGACATGATCAACTGTCCGCCGGCATCGACCTGGGCCCATCTACGGACCGAAGCCACGCAATCGCCCGCGGTCACTGGTGTGCCGTCATGCCACTCCAGGCCCTCCCTCAGCTGAAACGAATAGGTCTTTTTGTCCTCAGATAGGGTCCATTTCTCTATCATCTGGGGCTGCGCCTTAAGCTGCGAGTCCAAGGCGAACAGCGTATCATAAATGGCCATAGCATGGCTGGCCGTGACGTCACTGGACGTGAAGATTGGGTCGAAAGCAGTTAGGGCGTCGCCCATAACCATTCGGATGTTTTTCGGGTCAGCTGAAGTTGTCTGCGCGCGGAGGATGGACGGGAGCGAGAGCGATGCTCCGGCTGCCATACCCAACTTCAGCGCGCTGCGTCGAGATATAATCATTGTTCATTCCCCTTTTTTCGTTGAAAGCTTTATATGCACTTTTTGATTGCATTGTTCTGGCAAACACTATGATGCACCAGTTGGTAGCTCGAACGGCCCTCCCTTCAATAACACTTGCCACCGCCCCGCGGCTTCTAATCTTGCTGCACTTTTTGGTCTGGAAACTGCATCTGTCGCAAAGCCATAACCCTCTTTATTGATATTTGCAACGCTTGTTTCATAATCTATTTTCTCGAACAATCGTTTCGAAAGCGCTCGATGGTGAGCCGCCTTGTACTGCAGACATCGATCGCCTCAAGCGTCGTACTCTGTCCGCCGCTGGAGCGAAAAGCATCGATTTAGGTGCAATCGCCTTGCGTCTGTTCACTGACCCAACGCGCCACTCTTCTTCGCTGTCCACGTGGCAATATAGTCCATGAGCGCAGGTGAGAGGCAGTCGTACGGTTCCAAACCGAGATCTTTAAACCTGCCTCGGATCCCGCTCATTTCGGACGGGTCGACACCGCCTTCTATAACCGATGACACGAAAGCGGCAAATGTCGGTTGCGGCCAGCCGTCGTTCTCAAACAATTCGGGGTGAATGAACGACAACCCCTGAAAGGCGTGCTCCCGTTCAACCGGACCATGCATGTGCGTTCCGCAAGCGTCGCATGCGTACCGCTGGATGAGAGCCGTTTTGTCGACGACGGCAAGTTTGTCGCCATTCTCAGCAACCGAGACGTTTTCGGTCGGTGCCACTGCAACAACTGAGAACGCGGCACCCGTTGGTTTCCAACATTTCGTACATCCGCAGGCGTGGTTATGCGCAATGCCGCCCACGACTTTGACCTTCACTGGCCTCTCTGAACACTTACAGACGAGAATGCCACCCTGATTATCGCTATCATGCCTGTGGATGTCGTTCTCGATAGACGGATGAAGAAGCCGAACGTTCATAGTTTCCTCCTGGTTGCCGCGAGCGCGGCTTGGTTATGCTTAGTAGACGATTACCGACCGGATCGATTTACCCTCATGCATTAGATCGAAGGCCGTGTTGATCTCTGGCAGTGGCATTGTGTGCGTGATGAGGTCATCGATGTTGATTTTGCCATCCATGTACCAGTCGACAATTTTCGGAACATCTGTTCTCCCCCGAGCTCCGCCAAAGGCGGTGCCTTTCCAGACACGGCCGGTCACGAGTTGGAAGGGGCGTGTTGAGATCTCCTTGCCGGCTTCTGCGACGCCGATGACAATGGATTCACCCCATCCTCGATGACAGCACTCCAGCGCCTGGCGCATGACATCCACGTTGCCTGTAGCGTCAAAGGAATAGTCTGCACCGCCGTCAGTTAAATCTTGAATCGCTTGTACGACCTTGTCGTTGCCGACCTCTTTGGGATTGACGAAGTGCGTCATTCCAAATTTTCTGGCAATTTCGGCTTTCGTCGGATGCAGGTCGACTCCGATGATCTTGTCGGCGCCGACCATGCGCGCGCCCTGAATGACATTTAGACCGATGCCGCCCAGGCCGAAGACGACAACATTTGAGCCGGCCCGCACCTTGGCCGTGTAGATCACTGCTCCGATGCCGGTGGTGACGCCGCAGCCGATATAACAAATCTTGTCGAAGGGAGCGTCTTCGCGAACCTTTGCGAGCGCAATTTCGGGCAGAACAGTAAAGTTTGAAAAGGTCGAGCAACCCATGTAGTGGAAAATCTCGCCGCTATCACAGGAGAAACGCGTGGTTTTGTCAGGCATAAGTCCCTGACCTTGAGTTGCTCGAATTGAGGTGCAGAGGTTGGACCGCTGGGAAAGACACGTTTTGCATTGCCGGCACTCTGGGGTGTAGAGCGGAATGACGTGGTCACCCGGCTTCAGTGTTGTGACCCCCGCGCCAATCTCACGGACAATGCCCGCACCCTCATGACCAAGAATCGCTGGAAATTTTCCCTCGGAATCAAGGCCAGAAAGCGTGTAAGCGTCCGTGTGACAAACGCCGGTCGCCATGACTTCGACCAAAACCTCACCCGCCCTTGGGCCGCCGATCTCGATGGTTTCGATCGAAAGAGGTCTATTGGCCTCCCACGCAACGGCTGCTCTGCTTTTCATCGATGGGGTCCTTCGGATTCAAAAGTGTCTGAATATGGCGTCTGCCAGTCCCACAGCCAACCAATTATCGCGATGCTGTGGATCTGCGTGGGCTGGTGAGAAGGTGCGGATCAGCCGTTTGCGCTATCAGATCCTCCGGAAGGTCGGGGTGCCTGGCGAGGACCTCGCGGATAGTCTTCCCGGAATTCAGCACCTCCTTGGCCAGTTCAGCGGCCCGCTCATAGCCGATCGCCGGCGTGAGTGCTGTGGCAACGGCAGTACTTGCTTCGAGGTGCTTGCGGCATGTCTCAATGTTAGCGGTGATTCCCGTCACACACTTTGTTCGGAGCACGTCGACGGCGTTGGTCAGAAGCTCAAGTGAATGCAGAATATTATACGCAATTACCGGCTCCATCACATTGAGTTGCAACTGCCCCGCTTCGGAAGCAATTGTAACAGTGAGGTCATAGCCGATGATCTGGAAGGCAACTTGGTTGACGACCTCTGGAACGACGGGATTGACCTTGCCCGGCATGATTGACGAACCCGGCTGGAGTGCGGGCAAGTTAATCTCGTTGAGGCCGCCCCGCGGTCCGCTGGAAAGCAATCGCAGATCATTGCAGATCTTCGAGAGCTTGGTGGCGGTTCGCTTTAACATTCCTGAGAAGAGGACAAATGCGCCGGTATCCCAACAAGCCTCGATCAGATTGCCGGCGGCAACGATTGGCAGTCCACATACCAATCGTAATTGAGCAACAGCTTCGGCCTGATATTCAGGACCCGTATTTATTCCTGTTCCGATTGCCGTTCCGCCAAGGTTCACCTCGTGGAAGAACGCGCCGATTTCACCAAGACGTGCAACATCCTCGCGCAACGTCGTTGCGAACGCCTGGAATTCTTGTCCCAAGGTCATTGGGACGGCGTCCTGAAGCTGGGTTCTGCCAAGCTTGATCACGCCCGAAAAGTGCTCCGCCTTGCTTTCTAGCTCGCTCGCGAGTTGGCCAAGAGCACGCTGCAGCGCTCCTTGGGAGAGTAGGATCGCCACCCGGATCGCCGTGGGGTAGACGTCGTTCGTAGATTGGGCGAGGTTGACGTCGTTGTTTGGGTGTAGGTCGGCATACTGTCCCCGCGGCAGCCCCATGATTTCAAGGCCCCGGTTTGCGATGACCTCGTTGACATTCATGTTGGTCGATGTGCCCGCCCCGCCCTGGAAGACATCGAGAGGAAATTCACCCATATGGTGCCCGGCGACAATTTCTTCACAAACCGCGCATATCACATCGGCTTTAGCGGCATCGAGGTCGCCGAGTTTCGCGTTTGCTCGCGCCGCTGCCATCTTGACGTAAGCCAGTGCCCCGATAAAGTTTGGGAAATGACTGATGGTGATGCCTGAGATCGGGAAGTTAGCAATTCCTCGCGCCGTTTGCGGCCCATAGTAGGCAGCCGCCGGAATGGATACGGGACCAAGCGAATCTTTTTCGATACGTTCGATTGTAGGAGCGCGGGTCATATGCTTGGCCTTTCGTGAATGGTCATCGGAAAATCACGTTTAGCGTTGCAGGATGACGACCGGTCCTCCTGCTACCCAAAGCGGTCGAAATGCCAGCGCGCAAATGCTTTCAGCGGCAGAAACTAGGCTGCCTGCGTCGATTGGCCATCTGCCTGACGCCGAGTGCGTATGACCTCTAAAAGGCGGTCAATGTCGGAAGCATTGTTGAACATTCCAAGCGAGATCCGCACTCCGTCACGTTCCGGCGAGACGCGGACGTCGAGGGATGTAAAGTAGTCCACCCATTCATCTGCAGGGAGTGCCGCCACATAGATGTGGGGCGCGCGAACGGCTCGGTCGCGAGGTCCTACCAATGGAATGTTCAATGCATCGAGGCCGGCAATGAGCCTGTCTCCAAGCTCGAAACAATGCGCCTGAATATTCTCCATCCCAATTTGGGCGATCAGATCAAGAGCCGCGTCGAGGGCGTGGATACCCGGAAGATTGAAATTTCCGATTTCGAATCTAGTGGCCGTGACCGCGACCGCCATGTCGTCGGGACGTGCGATGAAATCGGCAGGCGGATTCTTGAGACTAATCGCCGCCAGATAGGCCGGCTCCAATTCGGTCCGCGTTCGATCCCAGTAGAGAAGGCCCAGACCTTGAGGAACAAGCAAGCCTTTATGAGTGCCGCAGCCGATGAATGTTGCTCCAACTTTCTTTGCGTCAATAGGAACCACGCCGACGGCCTGCATAATGTCGATCGCGAAATAGAGGTTCCTTTCCTTGCAAAGGCTGCCTACGCTTTCGATGTCAAAGCGATGTCCGGCGTGAAAGGTAACATATGACATCGAGATCGCTTTTGTATTCGCATCAATCGACGCGCGAAAGCTGTCCGCATCGACCGTCTCTGTCATTTCGATGAAGCGAACCTCAACGCCCTTTTTCTTGAGGTTCAAGAATGCATAGGCATTGTTCGGGTGATCCCCATGGATCATCAGAACGTTATCTCCAGCCTTTAGCGGCAAGGCGTTGGCGGCGATGTTCATTGCCTCAGACGTGTTCTTTGTGAAGGCGATTTCTTCTGGCACCGCATTCAGGAGCTTGGCGACTTTGGCCCGGGTTGCCTCCATGCGCTCGATCCAGACGGATTTCGGGCCGGCCGTCTCGTAGCTTTCGTTCAAGAAGGCTTCAAGCGCGCGCTTGACGGGCGCGCACATCGGCGTCTGGAAGCCAGAGTCAAGGTAAGTCATCCTCTCGACGGCGGGGAACAACTTCCTCACCGCGGCTACGTCGTAGTGCTGCTTCATTTAATTCTCCGACTGGCAGGCAACCGCAGGCGGAGCTAGCCATTACATCCGTGCAAATTTGTCCGCCCCATCGGCGCCTCAAGTTTCGAGACAAGCGCCGAATTTTCGAGAGCGACACTCGGAGCATATTCGAAACCCTTTTTTGGTCTATAAATATATCGTAATATGGATTTTTTTGTTCCGTTTATTGAGAATTACATAGTTGCTGCCTGCTGTCGGGCCGCCGCGAGTGTGTCTTTCTAACTTTGTGGCGATGGCGTATGGCTCGACGCCGTGAGAAAGGCCGTTTGCCGTCACATTGGCAACGCGCGGCATTCTCAAACCGGTTTATCACTGCTATGATCGAAAATCGGAAAGGTTCTTTCCATTTTTCGATTTCCATCACTACGAAGCGGCGTATTAATGACTCCAGATATTCAAACCGATGGTCCGCTGGACAGGGCCTTCGCCATCCTCGACTTTGTCGCGGCTCAAATTAAAGCGGTCACAGCGGCAGAAATTGCCAAGAATCTCGATCTGCCGTTGCCGACTGCGCATCGGTTGATCAGCAATCTCGAGTTGCGTGGACTGCTGCAGCGTGCGGCGGGAACGAAACGCTTCGTGGTCGGGAACAACCTCGTGACCCTGGCAGGCAAGACGATAGGATCAGCGTTTCGAACAGCCCGACGACATGCCGTTCTGCAAAATGTTGCCGTAGAGATCGGCGAGCAATGCGAGATCGGGATCGTCAGAAATACCGCCGTCGTCTATGTCGACAGCGTCCGAGTGAAAGCCCCGCAAAGCCTACAATTTGACCCTGGTCACAGCGCTCCTCTTTACTGTACGTCGACCGGTAAGATCTATTTGAGCATGCTTGCGGCAAAGCCTCGAGAAAAGCTTGTTCGGGCGTTGCACCTGGAGCAGCACACTGACCACACGATAACGGATCCCGAGTTGCTTCTGCGGGTGTTAGAAGAGACCCGAAGAAACGAGTGGGCTCGCACGAATGAGGAATTTGTTAAGGGAGTGGTCGGCTGTGCTGTACCGATTCTAGCACCCGGCGGCACATTGATCGCTTGTCTTGGTGTGTCGGTTCCGGTGGCTCGAGTTAGCTTTGACGACCTCCAGAACTTTCGTGAACCCTTGGTCCGGGCAGCGAAGCTGTTGTCCGAGACGATACTGGAGACAAACGAAGCCACGGCCCAATCCGACGCATAATCGCGTTGCGCGCTTTAAACCCACCAGTATATGCGTACTGAAGATGGCAAGGAAGCAGCGCTAAATTATCTCCAAAGGCTAAGTGCCTAGAAGACTCACCCGGCTGGTCAAGTCATCACTCCGAAAAGTGCCAACGAGGATATGAGCGAGCCCGGCTCGAGGCTTAATCGAGCGCGTACAACGACCTGTTGTTTTTATAAAGTATCATTCTCGCACCCTCAATTGCTTCATCAAAGTCTAGACTCCCTCCAACGACATACTCCGTCAATGCCTTGGCGAGGTATCGCTTACCCCAGCGACCTGCGAGCCAATATAATTCCGGAACGTGAAATGCGTCGCTTGCATAGAGGATCTTGGACAGCGGAACGACCTCCATGACTTGCATATATCGCTGAAACAAGTTCTGGTGCACGAACGGCGTCATGATCGACAGTTCAAAATAGCAATTCGGATAAAGGTGACTGAGCCAGGCTGCCTTTCCCACCGAAGGGTATCCCGCATGGAGGGGGATAATTTTCGGCATGCGCATAACCCCGTCTCGATCAAACCGGCATACTTCCTCAAGGTAAAATGGATCTTGATTGCGAAGGATGACGGATGGTGCCTCGCCGTCACCCGTGTGGATTTGCATCGGCATGTCGCGCCTGAGGCATTCCTCAAGAGCAAGGGTAAAATTGTACCGCCTAAGATCCTTGGACAAGTTGTATTCCGACTGGCGGTCCATCGTCGGGATGTTGTGATATGACGCTCTCAGTGCCTGCCAGGATGCCCGAGCGATTTCCCTGTCATAAAGCGGTTCTATCAGTCCGATGTAGGGGAGAAGATAGGATTTCATCCCATAGGACTTTTTGCCATAGTTTCCCGTGCCATCGAGCAAATCCAGAAGGCGAGCGGTGTAGCGTTGCTCGTACTCCTCGAACGTGATTTCCAACGGAAAGAGCTCCTTCTGGATCATCTCAATTCGCGCCAGTCTGTTCATCCGACACGGTTGGATACCCTCTTCATACCGGTCGATCTCCGCGCGCGAGGCACCTTCGCAATAGCCCGTATCGACCATTACATTTTCATATCTGACATCTTGAAGCAGGCTGCTTACGTAACTCCAGTAGTTCTTTGAACGAGCATTCCTGGCTTCCATGACAGCTTCGAGATTTGGCTCGCAGCCCAGAAACTGCGCCATCTCTTTGACAAGGAACTTGACGAAGATACTTTGCGATATGTCACCAATGATCCCGTCGATCTTTTGTTGAATCCCATATTTCGCGTTGAGTTCGTGTCGAGCCCCCTCGTCAGCGACGAGCCATTGATCATAGACACCTGCAGGGAAATAGGCGGGAACAGTGTCCATCGCTGCCAAAGACATCCGCTCTAGGAAGCGCGTTGATGTCATGATTGGCTCGCGGTCGGTTACAAGATGGCAATGCGCATCATCGATCGGCAGCTCGTCGACCGCTTCGAAGATTTTCAGGAATTCTGGGTGCTGCTTTGAAAGGAAAGGTCCCAAGTGATTGAAATCTGCATCTGTTCTCGTAGCCATTTTATTCTCCATTTCCTGCGGGAAACCGTCAGACCTGCGGGTGCTTCAGATATCCGTCTTCAACCCTCATCGGCTGAGAGCTCGGCCAAGATTCTAATCCAGGAGCGGATCCCCTTTTGGAAGCTCGAGAGATCATACTTTTCATTCGGGCTGTGGTGTCGATTGTCGGACCGCGCAAAGCCAATTGGCAAGGAATTGATGGACAGCTTGCTTTGCATGACGCTGACGATTGGGATCGAGCCACCGGACCCAATCAGTACCGAGTCGCAGCCCCATTCATCTTTCAAAGCTGCGCGAGCGCGCCGCAGGTATTTGCTGTCACAGGGGATGACCGAAGCTTCGCTTGCGCCAAGTTCCGTGAACCTAACTGCGCAGTCGGCTGGGATTCTGCTGCGGATGTGCTCGTGAAACTTCGCCCGGATCGGATTAGGGTCCTGGCCATCTACTAACCGAAAGGATATTTTCGCGGTCGCCTTGGAGGGGATGATCGTTTTCAAACCATCGCCATAGTATCCGCCCGCCATGCCGTTGATTTCGCATGAGGGGCGTGTCCAAACCTGCTCCAGGACGGAATACGTTTGATCGCCGGCAGACTGAGATAGCCCGACGTTCTTCAGGAACGTGTCGGTGTCGAAATGGAGCTTATCAAACTCGGCCTTCAGCTCTCGGCTGGGTTCCTTGACGTCTTCATAAAACCCTGCGATCGCGACTTCCCCTTTCGCGCCTCGCAAGCTGGCAATCACCTCGGCCATAACCTGAATAGGATTGCGAGCAGCATTTCCGTATGCACCCGAATGCAAGTCACGATTGGCGCAAGTGATTTCGATTTCTTCTTCAAGCAAGCCGCGGAACATGACAGTGACTGCTGGAACCGCGTCATTCCAAAGATATGTGTCGCACAGCAGCATGATGTCTGCGCTTAATTCATCCCCAGCCTGATCCAGAAATGCATCCATGCTGGGGCTACCGCTCTCTTCCTCGCCTTCGAAGAACATGGAAACGCTTATGGGCAAGCTGCCTGTCACAGCCTTCCAGGCCCGACACGCTTCTATGAACGTTAAAAGCTGGCCCTTGTCGTCGGACGCACCACGCGCGACAATATGGGTTTCACCGCTCGACTGCACTCTTAGCTGTGGGTCGAATGGGTCTGCCTCCCATTCGTCAAGTGGATCGATCGGCTGAACATCATAGTGACCATAGAATAAGACATGCGGACCGCCAGAGTTCTTATGATGTGCAACAACGACCGGATGTCCAATTGTTTCCCGAACCGAAGAGGCAAACCCGATGCTCTCAAGTTCGCGCGACAACCATCTTGCCGCTTCCTGACATTTTCCCGCATAAAGTGGATCGCAGGAGACAGAAGGTATGCGCAGCAACTGAAAAAGCCGGTCTAAGCTGCCGCTCGTATTTGCGTCAGCATAGCTCAAAACCTTTTCCAAGCTCTGCGACTTTTCCTCCGGCATGTTCGCAGCAAATGCGCCATCCATTTTAGACATATATCTGTCCTTTCCCGTGTGAAGTTTAGCCAGCACGTTGTGCTTCTAATGCGCCGTTGAACCGTGAGACCCTTTAAAGAACGCCACCGCACCGTACTTTTTAGTGAGTGTCAAATAGCTCCTGTATCTTCACGGGGTCCTTGGTCTGGGTGAGCGAAAGCATCAACAGGATGCGCGCTTTCTGCGGGTTGAGCGTATCGCTGGTGATGAACCCAAGCCCATCGTCATCGACTTCATCATTGCGTTTGACATGGCCGCAGTTCACACGCGATGAGCGTAGGAAAGCCACGCCATTCTTCACGATTGCCGTGGCGGCTGGCCTTATCGCCAGAGGGAGGCTACCGCTGCCGGTGCCTGCCCAAACGATGCCTTCGTACCCTAACGTCGCAACTGCCTCGAGCATGTCCGGTGTCACGCCGACATGGCTGTAGACGATCGCAACACGTGGCAGGCGCGTTAAATCGGCTATGAACGCGGTGCCAAGCGTATGTTTTCGTTCCACGCGCCGATAAAAATGGGGCCGCCCAGCGACCACCTGGCCAAGAATGCCAAAATCCGGAGACTTGAATGCATCTAGATTGAAGTTGGTTTTAGAAACATCCCGGGCGGAGTGGATTTCAGAGTTCAGGACAACAAGAACGCCCCGACCTCTTGCCCCTGGCCAACCCGCGGCAACAATCCCATCGCGGAGGTTGGCCGCCCCGTCCGCGCCGAGTGAATAGGGCCTGCGCATCGCGCCAACGACGACCACCGGCTTGTCACTTTTGACTGTGAGATGCAGAAAGAATGCAGTCTCTTCCAGAGTATCAGTTCCATGCGTCACAACGATTCCATGGATCTGGTCGTCAGCTGCTGCCATGTTGATGCGGCGCGCCAATGCCAGCCAATGATCCGCAGTGACGTCAGGACTGGAAACTTGGGAAATCTGCTCTACGATAATACCTGCCTGATTTTGTATTTCGGGAATTGCGTCGAGCAGCGACTTTCCGGTCAACGTTGGAGCGTCGGGTGACGTTTGTGCGATCGACCCGCCTGTTGCCAGAACTAGAATATTTGCGTTTTGAATTCCCGTTGCCATCCTAAAGCCTGTTTCCAGCAGAACCCGCCTGGCAGGCCTACTAGAGTTCTGCAAAGTGTCCCGCGTTATCTAATTCAGTTCGATAGGCTAGTAATTGCAGTTGAGGCTGCAGCAATCGAACTGGTTGTTGCCAGCGCTAAAGAGCTACGAACTCGAGCCAGATCTGCAGCGCTCAGCTGGTCGTTCTCAGTGCTTCAACACACGAGACAGGAAGGTGCGAGTGCGCTCATTTGTCGGTTTGTCGAATATTTGTTCCGGCTCACCAACCTCTACAATCGCTCCGCGGTCCATATAGATGACGCGATCGGCGACCTCGCGAGCGAATGCCATTTCATGGGTCACGATCATCATCGTCATGCCCTCATTGCGCAGCTCGCGCATGACGTCGAGCACCTCACCGACCAACTCGGGATCGAGCGCGGATGTGGGTTCATCAAACAGCATGACGTGCGGCTCCATCGCGAGGGATCGTGCAATGGCGACACGTTGTTGCTGTCCGCCGGACAATTGGCCCGGAAACTTTTGTGCCTGATTTGCCAATCCAACGCGATCAAGCAGCCGCATCCCAATGGCATCGGCGTCTGCCCGGGACTTCCCACGAACGCGAATTGGAGCGAGCGTGACATTTTCAAGCACTGTCTTGTGCGGAAACAGATTGAATTGCTGGAACACCATGCCCACACCACGCCTGATCTGATGCAGGGCTTTGGCACCGCTGGATTCGAGATCTTCCGTGGTCGGCATGGAATGGCCGTCGACCGTCAATGAGCCGTCCTGATATGTCTCCAGACCGTTGACACATCGGATGAGGGTAGATTTCCCGGAACCGCTTGCGCCAATGAGCACCACAACTTCGCCTGCTGTCACCGACAGGCTGATATTTGCTAGTGCCTGGAACGTGCCATAGAATTTGTTGACGTTGGCGAACGTGACAATCGTCGGATGGGTGCCATCGGATTGGGTTTGCATTAACGAGCACTCCTTTGCATACGAGCTTCCATCCGGCGAGCTCCGAAGGTGATTGCTGAACCGATCAGGAAGTACACGGCGAACATAAAGACGTACACTTCGGTGACCGTGCCGCTCGAGGCCGGATCCGCCAAGATCATCTGGCCGGCTCGCAAAAAGTCGGTCAATCCGATGATGAACACCAGTGTTGCACCATTGAAGACGTCGAGCACGTTCCCCACTAGGGCGGGCTGAACAAATCGAATGGCTTGAGGCAAAACGATCTCGGTTGAGACTGTCCAATTTGACATTCCCAAAGACTTGGCCGCTTCTGCCTGCCCACGCGGCACAGCTTGGATGCCGCTGCGAACAAATTCCGCGACGTAAGCGGCGTTGAATATGGTGTAGCCAATCATACCACGAACGAGAGAGGAGACTGACCCGTCAGGCAAAAACAACGGCACCGTGATCCAGATCCAATAGACGACAAGGATCAAAGGAACTGAACGCATCACTTCGATGTACCCGGTGCAGCAGGCTCGTAGGCTTGGGTTACGACTGGCCCGGCCGAAGGCTAGCAGGACACCAAGCGGCAGGGATGCAGCTGAGACAATGACAGCGAGCATAAGGCTGAGAAGCAGGCCGCCCCAGCGATCAAATCCCGGAGGGGCTAAGACCAAAATTGCGGCTGCGCTCGCGACCAAGAAGATCAAAATCGGAAAACGACGTAGCTTGGGGAGCATCGTAGAGCCGAGCGCAACGGATACGATCCCAAGCATTACCCAAGTCCGCCATATGTCCTCCGGCGGATATAGCCCAACCAGCAGAAGGCGCCGGCTCTCGTAGATACCGCGCCAACGTGCATCGTAGAGTGCCCAACCTAGAAAGCGCGCCGATGCCCAAACAAGCAGCGCGAGCACAAGTATCGACAAAACGGAATCGAAGAGACTGCTGAAGAGGTTCCGTCGTATCCACAGGTACGATCTTGCCATCACCGTGCAGCCTCCAAAGTAACTCGTGCGTTGGCATAGCTGATGATGGCGCTGATTACCCAACTGAGCAGCAGATAAACAGCCATGACGATCACCACTGTCTCGAGACTGTGTCCCGACTGGTTTGCGACCGTACCGCTGACGTTGAACAGGTCAGGGAACCCAATCGCAATCCCGAGCGAAGTATCTTTGGTCAAGCTGATGTAGCGGTTTGCAAGGGACGGTAAAATAATTCGAAAGACTTGGGGAAGAATTACGTCTCGTATTGTGTTTCGACGGGATAGCCCGACAGAGGCGGCGGCTTCCCACTGCCCTTTCGGCAACCCTTCAATAGCGCCGCGAACGATCTCTGCAATATAGGCTGAGCTGTTGACAATGATGGCCGTGAGGATTGCAGACATCTCAGCTGATAACTGAATTCCCCCTGTAGCACCGAAACGTCCAACAATTGGCAAAGCCAGTTCGATGCGAAACCCTGCGGCAAAGCTCGCGGTAGCGGCCAAGATACCTGCGGCGAGCATCGACCACCGAAGGTGGGAAGAGAGGCGCAAAGAGCAGGCTGCCAACAGAAAAGCTATCGCCGCGACGAACAGAGCGAGAGCGCCAAAGCCGGATCCGCTAGAAATTTGAGGCAAAGGCAGAAACAGGCCGGACTGCCCAAAGACGAACCAAGTCTCAACATTAGCTGCATCGGTAACGGGCGCAAGCTGAAGAAAGAAGGCGAAGTACCAGAAAACCACCTGTATGAGCAGCGGGGTATTGCGAACAAACTCCACGACGATGAAAGCGCACTGCCGTATCAACCAGTTCGTTGACAGTCGAGCGACGCCGAAAACCACGCCGACCAGGGTGGAGAATACGACCGCGAGGATCGCTACCTTTATCGTATTGAACAATCCTGCCGTAAGCATCTGCAGGTTTGTGGACGCCGACGTGACCTCGGCAAACACCGGCCACCAGCCTTGCCAGACAGTTGCAAAACCTTCACTCATGTTGAACTGCGATGGTCGCGAAAGATAATCAAAGCTGAAGGAAATGCCCCGAGCCATCAAACTTTGCTGGATTGCTACGCCAACGGCAGCAACGAGGGCAATTGCAGCGATGACGATGCTGCCGTGGATCATCTTGTGGCGGATCCGAGCGCTACGCCGCCGTCCTGCTGATAGCGGCGTAGCCGGCTCGAGCCGTGCCTGCGTAAGGTTATTCATCATATCACGGCCCTAAGCAAAAACGTCCTGGCATTGTTGGTGCGGCGTCAAAGCCACAGGATCGAGTACAAGATGCCACCGTTTTTCGGGAGAGCATTAGGGGTCTTGTCGCGCTCTAGAAAGAGCGGTGTCTTCGGCCCGAGCGACCGGTTGTAGATTTCACCGTAGTTGCCAACTGCCTTGATAACGTCGGAAATAAAGCTATCCGAGACGTGGAAGTCGGCACCGAATCCGCCATTCACGCCAAGGAACTTCTGAATCGACGGATCCGCAGACTTCTTCATCTCGGCCAGATTCGTGCTCGTAATGCCCCAGTCATCGGCTTGAAGCAAAGCGTAGAGCGTCCAGCTCATCAGTTTTCTCCATTCGGGGTCGTTCTGAACGACAATTCCGGCAAATGGAGCTACTCCGAGCGTCTCTGGCAATATAACGTAGTCAGATGACTTCGGCGTGTTTCCCCGCCAAGCTGCCAGAGCCGATTTGTCAGTGTACATGGCGTTGCACCGGCCACTCGTCAGTCCAGAGAACAGTTTTTCGCTTGTGTCAAAAGTAAGGATTTTCGTATTCGTGATGTTGCGGGCTTTGACTTCTTGGGCAATCGTCGCTTCGCTGCCGGATCCCTGAGTAGTGCAGATCGCTGCACCAGAAAGATCGTTGATCGACTTCACACCGGACGCGGTGGTAACCATGAGGCCGCCGCCGTCGAAGAAATAGGGCGGAAGGAAATCGACTGCAAGGGCTGCTGCCCGGGAGGCAAACAGAGAAGTATGTGCGTAAACGATATCGACTTGGCCAGTTTGCACGGCGTTGAAACGGCTCTTATCCGTAACAACGACGAAGTTGACCTTGTCGGGATCACCTAAAACGGCGGCCGCAGCGGCGCGGCAAAGGTCTACATCAACCCCCTCCATCTTCGAGGTTTTCGGGTTGAGGTAGCCGAAACCTGGCGTGGTATTGTCGGTACCGCAATTGAGTATGCCACGCTGCTTCACATTCTCGAGTACAGAAGCGTGCGCCGATGTGGTTGCGAACCCGCCAAGAGTAAAAGCGGCGGCGATGTATGCGATTGTCGGTGTAAGACGCATGTGAGTTCCCCTATTTTTATTATGGACCCAGCTTTCAAGTTTGCACCAGACTGACGGTCAGAGTGCCTTCTAAAGAAGTCATAGCAACTTCAAAATGTCTACCATATTATCAATATTGGATATCTAACTTTCCGTTAAATGAGAATTACCCAAATCTGTGAAGGTCCGTGGGTGCTCGACTTGCTCTCAGAAACTTCAGAGCTTTCGGCGCTATGGTAGAATTAGAGGATCGGCGGACCAGCGATCCATTTTGATTGGCTTAGGCAAGGAAGGACGATAAGATCGCGGATCGTCAATTGCTCGTTTTCGGAAACGTGAGACACCAGTGGAAGCCTGCGCGCGTGATTAGGCGGTTGAATCAAAAAGGGTGCGTCCGGGCAAAGACAGTAAAACCGGAGAGGCGCGGAACCTGGCTCAGCAAGAGACCGCGAGCGGACTCAAGGAAGCCTCTTGCCGAGGCCTCAGCAAGGGATCAAACTAAATTGGGAAATAACACTTGCTTCCGCAGCCGGGTGACTAGCATCCAAACACCGGGTTCAATTGGAATATCAACCTACCCAGCGTAGGAATTTCCCAGGACAAGCTTCGCGTATTCGTTCATTTGCTGCACCGAAGGCGTCATCTTTGCCGAAGGAGCAAGGTGTTCGACCAGCTTTTCGATGCGCATCAGTAGCTTGCCATCTTGTGTGAACTGGTGCCTGAACACTGGAACGGGCTTTGCCGCCGCGATATAGGTGCGCTGCTCGCCGTCAAGTGTGCCTTTCGATAGCTGGATGTCCAGCATCAAACTCAACATCATATACGGTGCGGTGAACCATCCGAACGTAGTGCTTCCCAGGGAGTAAGCAATCACGGCTATCCGGTTGGGGTCGCGTTTGGTTGAGTAAAACTCAACCGGTTGAATGACATGTGGGTGATGACCCAAGAGGAGATCTACTCCCGCTTCGACCAGTGTGTGTGCGGCCTCGATCTGGCTTTCCCGGGGGAAGAACTCAAATTCCCAACCCCAATGGAGAGAGCCGACGATAAAGTCACACCCTTGCGCTTTGCAGTCCGCGATCTGTTGCCTCAGGAGCTCAAGCTCGGGAGCGACATATTTTGAGCATAGCTTGGCTACGTGAATGCGATGTTTTTGATCCGCTGGCAGCTCGAACCTACGAATTCCAAACGTTGCTGAGACAAATCCAGTTTTGATGCCATTGACCGTTACAATGCTTCCGCGGCCGTACGCCTCAATATCTCGCGGTGTGCCAATGCTCACGATCCCGTCTTCCTGGAGCAGATTTTGAGTTGTTTCCAAACCGATAAGACCAAGGTCAAACGTGTGGTTATTTGCTGTATTGAGAACGCTGAAATGTTTGCCGTTATGCTGCGTTAATGCCGAATACTGCTCCTTTGAGCAGCACATTGTGAATGAGCGCCCGTCACCCAAAGCTTCTTCAACGATGTCATCGTTTGCTACAACTGACTCGTAGTTGGCAAACGATAGATCCTTATCGAAAAGTGTCTCGGCCACGCTTGAAAATAATATATTCTTGGATTGCTCAAGGCCCTCCGCTTGAATGAGATCACCAGCGACACCCATTGTGAGTGAGCACTCGGTATAAAAGTCGCGAGGCAATGACACGACTGAGCTATCCCGGCTGTTCATCAACGCGCGAGCGCCCTCCTCTGGTTTGGCAATGGGTCGCGCGCTCTTATAGAACCAGTAAACTTCGTCACGGAAACCAAACTCGGCACCATCGGTTGCGGCGCCTGCAAGCGGAACATCCCAATAGTTGGCAAGCAAAGCAGCTTTCGCAGCCACTCCTATGAGAC
This sequence comes from Agrobacterium sp. DSM 25558, assembly GCF_900100825.1. Lineage (NCBI taxonomy): Bacteria > Pseudomonadati > Pseudomonadota > Alphaproteobacteria > Hyphomicrobiales > Rhizobiaceae > Agrobacterium > Agrobacterium sp. DSM 25558. The sequence goes on from NZ_FMUD01000035.1 coordinate 36,806, forward strand.
GCGCGTCCGGCCTGTAAAATTTGAAAGGAGTTACCGGAAGGCCAGACGGTTTGGAAATCATCGTTGGGTCTCTCATCCATCTCTTGACCGAAGGAACGGAGGCTTCAGAATTTCAGTGTGCAAAACTGTTATGCGCCCGGACGTGCCGAGATTTGTGCCTCTGTTCATCCAGAACACCACAATTTGATCCATACGTCTATGTGGCTTTATCGATAATTCTGCGGATTTATTTCGATTCTTGAGAATCCTGCAGCATGGTGGACATCGTAGTTTGATCAATCGGGGTGGAGACGGGCAAAAAGGCAGGCCGCGAAAGCCTGCCATTAAGGCGTTAACGGGGACACTCGCCGTGCGACGCAAAATTCGGCCGAAATTAAATCCATATTATTGTGGCGGACTTCGTGGTGAGGAGACGCACTGCCAGAAATAAACCTATTGTCCCCTGAAACGATGTCCTGCTCACGAGCACGTTGAACTTGGGGCCAGGAATGGATTGGCCGCGGGAGGGTTTGCCTCGAATGGCTATGGAGAGCATTCCCACGGTCAATATTCCATGCTCGCCTGCTTGGTGGCGGAATTCCTGTTTATCATTATGGGTGCCACACATGGAAAAGCGCCCGCCGGATTTTCGCCGCTGGCTATTGGTCTTGGTTTGACCCTTATCCATCTGATCAGCATCGACGTGACCAGCACGTCGGTCAGTCCCGCTCGAAGCACTGGCGTTGCGATATTTGCCGGACGATGGGCTTTGCAGCAATTGTGGCTGTTCTGGATAGCTCCGATCGCTGGCGGCAACGTCGGCGGACTGACTATAGTTGGCTGAGTTCAGAACCCAGCAGACAAGTCGTTGGCTCTGCGCCAGCCGAGTGACTGGGTGGCATTGTCTTACCTGTGCTTCTCTCCTGTCGTAAAGACCATAAGCGTGACAGATAACGCCTGAACCGCTGTGCAGCCCTTCCGCCAAGTCGGTGAGAGGCTGCTGTTTTGCTTCAGGGGGAGCGGTGCAAACCGAATTCCCCGCCAAATTGACCGGTCGGTATCCCCTAGGTTCTGGCGGCGGAGCCGGACGGTACGAAGTCGCCAAGGCGAACGATGTTGCTGGCGGGTTTGAGATGTGAGCCAAAAAGGCTGTACCCATCCCGGCCTCGCCTCTTCGCCTCGTAGAGCGCACGGTCCGCGTTCTCCAAGAGCGTCTCCGGGGTAACCAGGCTCCCCTTCGACGAGGCAATCCCGATGCTCACTGCGAGGCCCAACTGAAGGGTTCCCCACGAAAAAGTCGTGCCTTTTACGGCGCTCAGGATGCGCTCGGCGATAGCGGTCGCCTCCGCTGCCGTTGTGGCCGACAGAAGCAGGCTAAACTCATCCCCGCCGAGCCGGGCGAACGCATCGCCTGGCCGCAACTGTTTCGTGATCACGGCGGTGGCGTGCTTTAGGGCCGCGTCCCCCGCCGCGTGGCCATACTTGTCATTAATCACCTTGAACCGATCAAGATCGAAGAGTAGCAGGCTGAAATTGACGCCCTCCCGTTTCCTACAAATCTCGTTCAGGCGGTTCATGAACATCCGGCGATTGCCGACCCCTGTCAGCTCATCCTCATTTGCCAACCGCTCGATTTCCGTTTGCAACCGGTCAACAGTGCAAATGAGAAACCCGAAATTCCAGACGACCGCGGCAAACAAAAACACCAGAAGATCGATCGATGCGGACTGATAAATCTGGAGGTCAGGTCTCAAGCCGGTGACGATGAGCATGTTGCCGCCGGCGATGATGCAATGCGACAACCCGCCCATGACCATGGCTGTGCTGGCAATAACCGCGCCCAAGTCCCGTCGAGAGGGCCGCATCAGGTAAAGTGCAGTCAACGTGAGCGGGAGTGACTGAGCCAATGTGTAAACAGGATTACGGCCGTACCAAAGGTGAAACGTCGCCAACATCACAAGAACGCTGCCGCCGAGCAGGTATGAGACGTGGATCCATTCCACCTTTTCGCCGTGCAGGCGGCGAGCGCCAAACCAGTTTAGATAAAAGCCAAGGATGATGAAGCCGTTGCCCGCGACCGTGTTGAGCAAGAGACCGTTCTCACCCTGAAGAGAAAGGGCAATCCCGCCGACGGCGCTCGCACCGCTACCAGCCAGCCAATATCGTGCAGCTCGCATATCCCTGTATCTATAGGCAATCAAGCCCCAGATCAGGCAGTGCGAAAGATTGAGAAGCAGGACAACGAGGTAGAGCGTAAAGAAATCTGGCACGCGGCTTCCCTTTCGCAAATTATCGCAATGGCTATCCGCCTTAAATAAAAATGGCATGAACATTTTAAGATGTATTTGAGCGAAGCGTCACCTTTTTTGCTACCGATTGCCGTTCGACTGGGGGCGTGCTACGGGCGTGAAGCAGGGTGTCAAATTGAGTGCCTAGAGAAATATCCTCGAGTCCTTCGCGGTATAAGCCGAGTCATTGTCAGAGAGATGCTCGATGGCTTGCGCGGCTCGAGTTGTGCAGAGGCGTTTCTCAACTGCCTCCAGCATCATCTCGCGGTCGCAGGCGTCGATGATGAAGGCGAGACGAATGACCACGCCATTCCAGCAGGTGGACCCCAGACCGTCGGAGCACCAGCGCAGATTAGAGCGCATGACCGTGACCTTGTCATCATGGATGCGGCCTTTGCGAACGGCCGTATGTTTCTCCAGCAACATGGCATGGTTGGTAGCAACCGTGATTTTTCACTGGAACTCGATATATCTGTTGATTTCGACACAGAACTGAGCCGGTCAGGCAGATAAGGGAGTGCGGATAAAAAGTTGGACTGCTTCATGATTTAAGGCCGAGGCTCTCACGATATTCGACGGGACTGAGCGATCGTGATGGGCTTCCAGTCGCGTGGATAGAAGAGTTCGGTTTTCAACCGGCCGAAGAAGTCTTCGCAGGCGGCGTTGTCTTGCGAGCAACCCTGTCGGGGCATTGAACGAACCGGTTTCGCTTCGCTGATCGTGTTAGTCAGCCGGGTCACCGATAATGAGCTCCGCGAACCAACCGAGAACTGGTATCATTGATATGACTGATCCTCTTTTTTTTATCGTTCGTGCCTCTGAGGTGCAAAGCGTGCCAGTAACTGGATCATGCCCATCGCGCCCCACGTGATGGCGAACGACAGAATGACGAGTGCGGCAGGCTCATAGGCTTGTGCGACACCGACTTTTTGGATGTATGTCCCGAAGGCCGGGCGTGTAAGGAGGCTCGCCATCACGAATTCGCTGATGACGACGGCAAAGGTCAGGAACGCTCCCGACAGCACCGAAACAAGGATGTTGGGCAGGATGACCAACCGGATCACGGTGATCGGACTGGCCCCCAAGATCGTGGCTGCATCCGTCAGCGTCCGCGCATCGATCGCTTGCAACCCGCTATCGACCGCGCGGTAGAAGTAGGGCAGCGACAGAGTCATGTAACCGCAAACGAGAAGTACATTTGAACCCATCTCCGTACTCGTCAACGGCAGGACCGACGACGACGAGAAGAGCCTCAGATAGCCGAAGACAAGTACGATCGGCGGCACGACCAGTGGGAGCATCACGACGAGCTCAACCACCGGCTTCAACCAGGGCAATCGTAAACGGACGAAGTAGGCCATGGGAACGACGAGGACGACACCGAAGATGATGGTGCATATGGCGATTACTGCCGAGTACCCCAAGGTCGCAAAGAATTCTGGATCGGAGAAGACGGAGCGGTAGGCGTCTAGCGAGTAGCCGTCTCGCCGGATGCTTAACGAGAATTCCGCAGTGCTGATCAGCGGCAGTACGAAATAGATTCCGGCTACAGCGATCGCCGTCCAAAGTAGAAGACGTAGGACGGTCTTCATCGCATCCACCTTTCCGCACGTGCGCGCAGGACAAGATAGGCCGTGATAGCAAGTGCAACCACCAAGACCATGCAAAGCGCGAGGGCGGCCCCCAGCTGTTCGTTGTGCAGCACGTCGCCGCGAATTTGCGCGTAGAGCAGGATCGGAACAATGTTCACCGCGTAGCCCGTCAATGCGTAGGCGGTCGCAATGGCACCAAAGGCGTTGGCGAACAGAAGAGCAAGCGTTCCGAGCAGCGTTGGCCACAGCACCGGCAGGCCGATGTGCCGCCAATACTGCCAAGCTGTGGCACCGAGCATCTCGGCCGCTTCCCTGCACTCCCGAGGGAGCCTGTCGACGGCGGGCATCATGATGGTGAGGGCAATGGGGACTTGAAAAAACAGGTAAGTGAGCACCAATCCAGAAAAGCTGGCAAGGTCAAAGCCGGACGCGTAGAGGTTGATGCCAAATACCTGTCTCAGTACTACAGTCACCAAACCCAGTCTGCCAAAGGTGGCGATAAACGCGAAGGCCAGCGGAACCCCCGAGAAATTCGACGCAACGCCGCAAAAAGTCATGATGATCGTTCTAGCCTTCCGGTTGCCGATACCGCGGCCCACGATCAAGGCGAGGCTCAGGCCAAGGAGCGCCCCGAGCACAGCTGTCGCCGCCGAAATTTCGATCGAAGTCAGGAAAGCGTTTGCGATTTCGGAGGTCGCGAGGTCTGCGAAGTTGGCCAGTGTGATACGGCCCTGCCGATCGACAAATGCATTGGCGAGCAATGCTACAGTCGGCATGATAATCATAACCGCCGCAAACACCAAGAAAGGCAGCGTGCCGACCAGCGCTGGCCAATCTGGACGGGGTATACGTGGTATTCGTCGTCGCTCTGACGGCTTTCCGGAGCGGGAGTGTCCCGCACCGGAGGTGATCTTATTCGACGTCTGGTCCAAGTTACTTGCTTCCTGCACCAACTGTCGCGGTCCATTCCTTAGCGATCACGTCGCTTGCCTCCACAAGATGCCCCAGCTCCGGGAAGACCAAGTTTGATCCAGTTTGTGGCAGCTTCGCCATCATCTCATCGGTGATTTTGCCCGATTCGCGCATCGCGTCAAAGCGGATCGGGTGGCATAGACCCTTGAGGAAGCCGCTTTGCCCCTCGTCAGAATACAAATACTCCATCCAGAGTTTGGCTGCGTTCGGGTGCGGCGCATATTTGCTGATGGCTTGCGCATAGACGCCGGCGACTGTTACGCCTTTCGGCACGATTGTGTCGAGGGGCGGGTTACCCTTAAAGTTCTGGTTATAGGTGATGCCGTTGAAGTCCCATCGCGTCGTGATCGGAGTTTCGCCTTTGGCGATCGACGACGCCGTCCCAAAGCCGGCAACAAGATTGCCAGCGTCCTTCAACTTACGATAGAACGCCAGACCGGCTCTAGCGGCTTCCGCCCCGGGCTGGGCACCGGTTGCCAGACCGGCAGCGTAGATGCTCAGGATCGCATTGTTGGCCGTGCGGGGATCGGCGGGGATCGATACGCTTTTCCGATAGGCGGGATCGAGAAGATCGGACCAGTCGCCAGGAGATTTTGTAACGATGTCCTTGTTGATGATGAAGGCCAGCACTCCATAGTAGTCGCCGTACCAATAGCCGTCAGGGTCTTTGACAACGTCTGGAATTTCGTCCCAGGTCTGCACTTTGTAAGGTTGCAGGAGGTCATCCTGTTTTGCGGTGGGGCCAAAGACGAGGCCAATGTCGATAACATCTGGGGCTTGCGGACCTTTATTGTCCATATTGGCCTTGATCGTTGCCAACTCTTCACCCGAACCAGCGTTCGGATTGAGTTCGTTCACGGTGAGGCCGTACTTGTCCTTGAAGCCTTGGATCAGTGCGCCGTAGCCGCACCAATCATGGGACACTGCGATCACGGTAAGCTGACCTTCGGCCTTTGCCGCCGCGACGAGTTCATCCATGCCTGCCGCTTGTGCGATGGAAGGCAGTCCGATCAGGGACGCTACTCCATAATATGCCAGTCTCTTCCAGTTCATTTAAATTCCTTTCTTGAAACGCGGCGCGTTACTCCACCAGCAAGGCGTCGATCGCAAATCGGTATAGGCACGGCTGTTAACGGAAATGTGACATTACGAGGCTAAATTTGGTTTTAATTGATATTCCGAGATCGTGCAAGTCATTGACCGGTCGGAACAAACGCTTGACCAACCCATTAGCTTTTGCTGGATACAACGTCTCGCATCAAAAATCCTATTGATTTCAGCAGTGCGACACATGTTTAAAGTCGATGCTGCCGTAGTGGATTGACAGGCAGCTTAGTCTCGATTAATCCACAAAACATCACACTATGAATACCCAGCGATACTTACACTCAGATTGTTTGGGAATGGGAGGGCCCGTGGCGAGAATACCGGCAGCAAGTCGCATTAAAGCCATTGCAGACCTTCTGGAAGCAGAAGATGGTGTCAGTATCGCTGCGATGGCCGAGCGGTACTCGGTTTCTATGGAGACCATTCGCCGTGATCTCGCGAGCTTGGAAAAGAACGGGCTTCTCACCCGCGTCCATGGGGGCGCAATACCGACGGCGCGGGCCGCGCCTATCTCGATGCGCGTCAACAGCCTGAGTAACCAAAAGGCCTCAATCGGGGAATTAGCGGCAAAGCTGGTCGGACGAGACGGGTGGATCTTCATGACGCACGGCAGTACGACCCTATCCGTCGCCAAAGCCTTGGACGAGGGCAGTCCGATGTCGGTTATGACCAACATGCCTGCTATCGCGGAGGCCTTGCATGGCGGTGTGAAACATCGTGTCACGTTGACGGGCGGAGAATACGACTACGCCGATGGGGCGCTTACTGGCCAACAGGTGCTGGACGCGATTTCTGAATGTGTTTTCGATACCGTGATCATCGCCGCATATGGCATCCATCCAGTGCATGGTTTGGTTGAGTCGGGAAAATACCTGCAGTACATGAAGCGCTTGCTCTTCCAGCGCAGCCACCGCCGTATTGTCGTCGCGGACCACAGCAAGTTCGGAGCACCCGGCTCCTATATCTCGGCACCACTTTCCGAAATCGGGACGATCGTCACAGATGAGCCCCCCCCGCCCGTTTTTGACGAAGCCTTCAACGAGGCTGGCGTTCGAGTGATCTATCCCGCAACCGTTAAGGATTAGAACAATGCCCAATGAGGTACGCCACGTCGTGGTCATGGGGATCGACGGACTGCGACCGGATTTGGTCGATGACATAACGATGCCCAACCTTGTCGGCTTGGCGCGGGCCGGCACGTGGAGCACCCATCATAAGACGGTGTTTCCGAGCGAGACCCGCGGTGCGCTAACCGCCCTAGCAACAGGTTCTCCCGCTGAGACCAACGGGATCGCCGGAAATCAGTTCTATGTACGTGACGGGTTCCCTGAGCAAATATTCACCGAGACGACGCATGATTGGTACGCGGCCGATGAGCGGCTTGAAGGAAAGCTGGTTGAAGCGATTTCACTGTCGGAAACGCTCCACCGCGTTGGCAGACCCTTCGCGGTCATCGCGTCGAGCGGGCCCGGCGTCTTGCCCGCCCTGAACTGGAGAGGTGCCAAGCGCGATCAAGTCGGGTTTAATGTCCGCCATCCTCAGACGGCCCATCCGCATGCGTTTGCAGCGCGTGTCCACCGCTCGCTGAAGATTCCAGCAGGGGGCGTGTCCGCAGATGGCCCGAACGCTGCTCTGAAGGTCTTCGAGCAGGAAGTATGGCCTTACAGCAAACCGGCAGTCAGCATCCTGTGGTGCACTGAAGTGGATAGCGCGGCGCATCTCTACGGACTGGGATCCGATCAGCTGCGCGAGAAGATGCAGCATTGCGATGAAGTCGTCGGCGCACTTATGGCTTGGCGCGAGGCGCAGCCCGAACGCGACAGCATTGCGCTTTTGGTGGTCTCCGACCATGGTCACGTCACGATCGGCGGTCTGGTTTCCGTCGCGGATTCTTTATGTGCAGCCGGGTTCAAGGCGGCTGCTTCATTCGCAGACCCGGCGACCGACATGCTGGTGCGACCAGGGCGTGCCGCCGGCATCTGGCTGAGGAAAGACGATCCCATCTTGTTGCAAGAGGTGGCGAGCTTCATGACGGAGCAGGCATGGTTCGGTGGAGCCTTCAGCTGCGCGGGAGCGCCTGCGAGCAACCACGGTCGTGTCGAGGGAAGCTTGGCTTTGGAGCTGCTCGGTGCCGGCGGTGCCCGTGCGCCCGATCTGTTCGTCCATCTCGGGAATACGGTGGACGATGACGTAGCCGGCGATATGGGTTCGGTGTATTACGATGCTGGAGACTATGATCTGCGCCCGGGCGGCGGCACCCACGGCGGTCTGCATCGGGGCGAACTGTCTGCGGTTCTGGCCGGATACGGGGCAGGACTGGGACGAGGAAGGGTTTCCACGACGCCAAGTGCCATCACCGACATCGCGCCAACCATCCTGTCGCTGCTCGGCATTCCACAGCCGCGGACAATGACAGGCCGCGTGTTGCGGGAATTGACAATGGATGCGCCGGTCAAGATCGAGCCGGTGTCTGAAGAGTTCCGGTCCATCGGGACGCGGAAGGTGACAGCCTTATCTGGGATGAGGGTCATGGGGCACCTCTACATGAGCGAAGGCCGGATTGCTCGTGGCACTTAATCCTGTTTTTACTGCTCGTAGTGGTAGGAACGCAGCCTTTGCCAAAGGGATGCACGAGCTAGAGCGATAAGTAACAATCTTGATCTGCATTTTACCACCCTCAAAAAGTCAGAGGAGAGCCTTGCATCTCGATTTCCGTCGAGGACTAATCCGATAGAGCAAAGAAGGGACTCGGACGAAAACTTGGACCACCAGGAGGTCTGCGCATTGGTTGGATGACTCGCGCACCGAGGTTTTAAGAGCCCCAGAAACAGGCGGCGCTTGAGCGCTGCCGCACTTATCACCGCTATATCTCAACGACGATAAGACGCTGGCTTATCCAGGTCGTTGGACTTTAAATGCATGGGTTCGAGAGTCTTTTCCAGAAACGAGGACTTCAATGGTCGGTCGATCCTGCCGTCCGGACTATCCGATTGGTTGAAGCAAGTCGCGGTCCTTGCTCTTTGCGGTGGAGAGGAATTGCCCACGAAGTATCCGATCGGCTACGTCTATGCCACCCGACGTTATACAGCTGGCGGAATGAGCCGCTCGGTCATGAGTGCTGCCCCATCCATGAAACACCGCAACACCTTTGCGCCAGCGTCCGAGCGCGAATACATGAACTACCTCCTGGGTGATCCAAGTTTCCGTCCGAATCTAGTTATGTGCGCCTAACCAGCTTAGTTCCGTATGGTATCCTGGTCCTTCCACATGTGGAGGCATCTTACAATCAATGGACGTGAATAGTCGCAGGCTCCTTCGCTATCTTGCTCACCGGCATTACGGACGGTGTCGAGTATGCAGATAGTTTATCACCCCCCGAAAGTCGCTGAGGCCCTTCGACCCCAGCGCTTCACTTCATCACTGGCGCGATGTCAGATCATCGGGCAACTCGGCATTGTGGTAGTTGCGATAGATGTCGCGCAACACCTTATTGTCGAAATTGGTTTTGACCCATCCGTCGAGCCAGCCTTTCAGCGCGGTTTCACCCTTCGGAATCCCGATGCCAAGATTGGTTTCCTTCTGAGTGAACTTCACCTGCAAGGGATTACTCGTCATCTTCTTGTTGATCCCGTTGATGACCGCCGACTGGCTGGACAAGATATTGACTTGGCCGGAGACGACAGAAGTGATCAGTGTCGCGTCGTCCTCGAAGCGGACGACATCGGCACCCCTTGCCTTTGCCGTGATGTCCTGGTCGTTGGTCGTCGCGCGGGTCACACCGACGCGCTTACCGTCGAGATCTGCATAATCCTTGATCACGACGTCGGCCGGGCCAGCAACGACGAGAGCGAGCGTCGCGTAAGGGACCGAATAATCGATCGCCTTCTTGCGTTCCTCTGTGATGCCGAGCGAAGAAACCACCATGTCAGCCTTGCCCGTCTGTACCGAGGGAACGCGCGCAGCATTTGTGATTTCCACCAGTTCGAGCTCGACGCCCAGATCTTTGGCTATCAGCTTGGCGGTTTCGACGTCAGAGCCTGTCGGCTTCAGGTTTTCATCAACGAAGGAATATTCGGGGGTGCCCATCGCCACTGCGATTCGCACCTTGCCCGCCTTCTTGATATTATCAAGCACGTCGGCATTGGCGGCGGATGCAAAGGCCAGCAGGCCAGCTCCAGCGATAAGTGCCAGTTTCGAAATTATTCTTGTCGGCATATGAGACTCCTCTCTCGTTTACCTAATCCCGCGCTTGGCGCAGGCACTCCTCCATGGATTCAGAGCTCTTCGGCCATGAATTCCTTTAATTCCGGCGTCTGCGGATTTGAGAGGATATCAGCCCCTCCCGTCTCCCAAACTTTTCCGGTATGCATGTAGATGACGCGGTTGGCTGCCCGCTTGGCAAAGCCCATCTCGTGAGTGACGACGATCATCGTCATGCCGCCCCGCGCAAGATCTTCCATAACGCGCAGCACCTCGCCCGTTAGCTTCGGATCAAGCGCCGAGGTCACTTCGTCGAACAGCATCACCTTCGGCCGCATGGCGAGCGAGCGGGCGATCGCCACGCGCTGCTGTTGGCCACCCGAAAGCTGCTCGGGATAATTATCGATCTTCTCCGACAAGCCAACTTTGGCGAGAACCTCCCTCGCGATCTGGAACGCCTCGTCCTTATGCATCGACTTGACACGACGCGGTGCCAACATAATGTTTTCGGCAACCGTCATGTGCGGGAAGAGATTGTAGCTCTGGAACACCATGCCGATGTCGCGGCGCAGCTCCCTCAAATCTAGCTCCGGATCTTGTACGTGATGGCCGCAGACCTCTATCGTTCCGTCCTGGATCCTCTCCAACCGGTTGATGCAGCGAAGGGCCGTGCTCTTGCCAGAACCGGACTGGCCGATCAGCGCAACCACTTCGCCGGTGTTGATCTCGAACGAGACGCCTTTCAGCACCTCCAGGGCACCGAAGCGCTTGACGACATTGGTGAGTTTAACGACGGCCGGCATTGAGTTTCCTCTCGAGCGAACGGCTCCAGACCGACAGCGGAAAACAGACGCAGAAGTAGAAAAGCGCTGCAATGCCGAAGACCAGAAACGGCTGAAACATGGAGTTGTTGATGACCTGCGCTGCACGCGTCAGCTCCAAGAAGCCGACGACGGATGCGAGGGAGGTGTTCTTGACGAGCTGCACAAGGAAACCGACTGTCGGTGGCGTGGCGATTTTCAGCGCCTGTGGCAGGATGACGTCCCGCAGTGCCTGCCATCGCGAGAGCCCAAGGCATTCGGCAGCTTCAAATTGGGTCTTGGCTATGGATTCCACCGAGCCGCGCCAGATCTCGCCGAGATAGGAGCTCGAATAGACCATCATTCCGAGACCGGCGGCGACCAACGGCGGCACCGAGACGCCGAACACGCCAAGCCCAAAATATAGCAGGAACATCTGGATCAGCAGCGGTGTGCCTTGGACGATCTGAATATAGATGAGCGCCGTGCGCCGTAGCCAGCGGAAGCGCGATATCCGGGCCAGCATGACGAAAAAGCCGGCAAGGCCGCCAAGAATGAAGGCGAGCGCGGAGAGCACGACCGTCCAGAGCAGGCCGTCGAGCAGGTAGAAAAGGTGATTGGTCGAGAAAGCACCGAGCATCATCACCTCACACGCCGAGCCCGAGCCGGCGGCGGCGCGGGAATGCGATGAGGCCAAGCCCGAAAAAGGCAGCACGCATCAGATAGGTGATCGCGATGTAGAGAAGCGCCACGACGAAATAGGTTTCCAGCGAGCGGAAGGTGTTCGACTGGATGTTGTTAGCAATGCCCGTCAACTCCTCAGCCGAGATCTGCGAGCAGATCGAGGTTGACAGCATCATCAGAATGAACTGGCTCGAGAGTGCGGGATAGACGCGCTCGATCGCCGGCAGAAGGATGATGTCGCGGTAGATCTGGAGCTTCGAAAGACCTAGCGCTTCTGCGGCCTCGATTTGGCTCGGATGGATAGAATCCATGCCGGCGCGAACGATCTCAGCGGTATAGGCCCCGACATTGATGACCATCGCGAATACTGAGGCCGCGATGATTGGCAACCGGAAACCGATCGACGACAGGCCGAAGAAGATGAAGAATATCTGGACGATGAACGGCGTGTTGCGAACCGTCTCGATATAGATGCTGACAATGCTTCGCAGGATGGCTGAGTTCGAACGGCGGCCAATAGCGCAGGCTACACCGATCGCCATGCCGATGATAACCGCAAACACCGTGATCTCGATTGTCGTCAGAGCACCGGATAGAAAGTCCTGCCAGTAGGGCAACAGTGCCCCGAAATCGAACTGATAATTCATGATTCCTCCCTGCGCTCCGGGTTTTTCCGGTGCCAATGTTTTATTATGTGAGCCAGACGTCATCGACGGGGATGACGGTACCGTGAACGTCGTTCGATGCTTCCCGTGTTAGGAACAGGGCAGCCCGTCTTACCTCAGATCCGCGATGGCGATGTGGTCCATGTCGGTGAAGCTCTTGTTGTCACCGGCCATCGCCCAGATGAAGCTGTAATTCTTGGTGCCGACACCCGAGTGGATAGACCAGGACGGAGAGAGGACTGCCTGCTCGTTGGCGATCAGCATGTGGCGGGTCTGCTGTGGCTCGCCCATGAAGTGAAAGATGCGCTGATCGGCTTCCAGGTCGAAATAGAGATATGCTTCCATGCGCCGGTCATGGGTGTGCGATGGCATTGTGTTCCAGACGCTACCCTGCTCGATCATGGTGAAGCCCATGGTCAGCTGGCAGGACTGGCAGACTCCCGGGTGAATGAACTGGTAGATCGAGCGCTTGTTGGCGGTCGCCGCCTCGCCTGTGACCAGATGGCGGGCGTTGTCGCGGGTCAGGAGAACCGTCGGATGCGCCTGATGCGCCGGCGCAGAGACAAGGTAGAATTTTGCCGGGGTGCCAGCGTTGTCACTCTCGAAGAGGACATCCTTGGCACCCTTTCCAACATAGAGGCAAGCATATTTCGCCAGCGCATGGCTCTTGCCATCGACAATGATTCGGCCCGCGCCACCGACGTTCAGCGCGCCTAGTTCCCGCTCCGCCAGGAAGGTCTCCTGACCGATTTGGTTCGGTGCGCCAAGCGTCAGGCTTTCGCCGAGCGGCGTCACGCCACCAATGACCATGCGGTCATAATGCGAATAGGTGAGCCGAATCTCGCCGCCTGAGAAAATCGTCTCAACTAGAAAATGGCGGCGTAGCGTTTGAGTGTCGTAGTCGCGAACGGCCTCTGGATGGGAAGCATAACGGACATCGATCGTCATTGATTTTTCTCCTTCTCTTTTTTGGATGCCAGCGGAGAATTTGCATCCTCGATGTAATAGTTCGGATCCCAGAACACGGCCTTCTCGACTTCGCCGAGCAACTTGCCGAGGTGAAAGCCCATGGCGGCGGCGGCACCGGCCTTGTCTCCGGCCTTCATACAGTCGATTACTCCCGAATGCTCCTCGATGACGCGCGCAAGACGCCCTTCCTGCGGCAGTGTCAGCAGGCGGTAGCGATCGGAATGAACCTTCACCTGCTGGATGATCGCCCACATACCAGGGAAGCCGGCGATATCACTGATCAGCTTATGAAAATCGTTGTCAACAACGTGGAAGGACTCGAAATCACCATCATGCACGCAGGCTCTGAGATCATCTAGATTGCGCTCCAGTGAGCGAATGCCGGCCGGCGTTATCTTCTCGGTGGCGATAGAGACGGTCGTATCCTCCAGTGCCTTGCGCACTAGGATCGCCTCATAAAGTGCCCTGCGTGGAATTCGTGAAACAAAGGTCCCTGCTTGCGGAAAGACGTCAACGAGCCCATCGTCGGAAAGGCGCAGGATCGCCTCGCGGATTGGTGTGCGACTGACGCCGAACTGCGCCTGCAGTTCTTTCTCATTAAGAAGGTCCATCGGCTTGAGACGCAGTGAAATGATGTCGTTGCGTAGCGTGTCGTAAATCAGAGTTGCAGCGCGCGGGGCGGCTGCGCGCTCATAGGCGGGGTAAGTGACACCGGCGATCGAGCGCTTCTTGCGGGCTTCGCTCATCGCGTCATCCTGCGCATGTCAGCGATCATGTAGCCTAAGTTATACTTCACCCTTAGCCCCTCCCGTTGGCTCACATGAAGTAGTATATTAATATCCAAGTGAGCGCAAGCGAATCGAACCAACAATCATGAAAGTAGCCTTCCGTGCGAAACCGTTGCCAAAAGCAAATTCTAATCCTCAGGGTGCGATAGTTTTGAAGGATCCAGGCGAACGAACCGGGATTCTTTATGGCTTCAACTGCTAGTTTTGAGATTGGTCCGTTTTCCTGAGCTCGCGAAAGCGGGAAATTATTCCTGGCGGTCGAAAGCAGCGGCCTGATGAGAGGTTTATAGGATGGACAATGAGCCGGTAAAGCGATGGGCTTAGGCCGTGGATCTGCCAGTAATGGAGAAATTCGAGGCCCCTAGAAATCGCAATTACAAAAGTCCTGACGTGAAGAAATCGAACTTTCAACCTTTGTACCGACCTATCTAGCGCGTACCGGTGGAGTTCTTTAAAATTTTCAGATTTCAGGAATTCAGCGCATGTTGACTTCGTTCGAAGCGTTATCCGCAGTCAAATCTGAGCCCAACTCTCGGGTTGGAGGCCGAGATCCGGATAGAGCTTGTCAAATGCAACGATGTCGGCATTGAGCTCGACGATCATTCAGTCGCGAACCTGCATGACGATGTCGCGCACCGGCTTGTCCCGCAGACGGACCAGATGGCATTGACGGCCAGTTGTCATTAGATGCTCACCCGCCGGCACCAATGTGCGAGTTCGCAGCCAAACTTTCCCTGATGAAGGCGACATGGACACGATCCGCTCGCTGAAAATCTACAAAGAGGTCGGCTACAAATACATGATCATGCCCGATCATGTTCCGACCATCTCGGGCCGAGATCCGATCGGCGTCGCGTTTAGCTTCTGCTACGGCTACATCGCGGCGCTCCTCGAAGCGATGGATCGCGGACATATTTAACTATTTGGCGGCCGGGCCACGTCTGGCCGCGAACTTCCGCACAGTTTTTAAAAGGTTTCCGTCTGATGGATCATCTTCACAGGGACGTGCACGGACGCGCGTTGAACGTCACAATTTTTCCGACGCCGGAAGACGCGAGTACTGCGGTTGCCGAGCGTATCCTATCGGTAGTTCGCGCCAAGCCTACTGCAGTGCTGGGACTGGCGACCGGCCAGACACCTCGCCAGGTCTATGCAAAGCTGCTGAATGCAGTAGAGAGCGGT
>NZ_FMUD01000017.1:0-117673 GCF_900100825.1 Agrobacterium sp. DSM 25558
ATATGTTGCAATCGAGGCATTTACGCGCTGGATCTGTTCCATGAGAGCGATAATGCTCTCGGTAACAGGGTCAGGCGTGTCCGGTTTCGCGTTTTGTAATGTCTCGATATGGTTTCGCAATACAGCACCGCGTGCACGCTGCTTGGGAAAATTAAGTATAGCTGCCATAAAATTCACCATCCGTAGCGGCGCGCGGACCGCGTCAACGAGTTGTCGATATAGCTCCCATTCACCGATCAGGGCTTTGGGATGACTCATAGTGTTTCAAAGGGCTGAGTGATGATGGCCCCGCGCCAAACCGGGCGGGGCCATCATGCCATCCCAGGGAGCGCCCTATCAAAAGTCTTCCCAGTTTTCCTTGACGCTAGCGTTGCCGGAAAACGCCCTCGATACCTTGCCGGCCAGCTTTCTAACGGGCGACTGCACCGGTCGGTGGTCAGGGCCTGCAGCCATGATGGAGGCTGTTTGACGAAGGGCTCCACCGAGCTGAAACTGCGAGATCAACTCGCGCAACCTGCCGCTTTCGTTGGCAAGCGTAGCCCCCGCCGCACTGGTTTCTTCCACCATGGCGGCGTTCTGCTGGGTCACCTGGTCCATCTGGTTGACCGCCGTGTTGACTTCGGCCAGACCAACTGATTGCTCTCTGGCCGATGTTGCGATGGAGTCCATGTGCTGGTTGACCGTAACGATATAGCCTTCGATCGTCTTCAAGGCTTCGCCGGTGTCGCTGACAAGCTTGACGCCGCTTTGGACTTCAAGCGAGGAATTGCGGATCAGCTCCTTGATCTCCCTGGCCGCCTGCGCCGAGCGCTGGGCCAGTTCGCGCACCTCCTGGGCGACGACTGCGAAGCCCTTGCCGGCGTCACCGGCACGTGCAGCCTCTACCCCCGCATTGAGAGCCAACAGGTTCGTCTGGAACGCGATCTCATCAATAACGCCGATAATGTTGGAGACCTGATTGGAGGATGCCTCGATCTTCTGCATGGCTTCGACCGCATTGGCGACAACCCGACCCGACTCAGCAGCGCTTTCATTCGCGAGAACAGCCACTTTGCGAGCCTCGTCGGCGCGCTTGGAGGAGTTGGCGACATTGACAGTGATCTGATCGAGGGCGGCAGCCGTTTCTTCAAGAGCAGCGGCCTGCTGTTCGGTACGTTTCGACAGATCGTCGGCGCTGGCGCTGACTTCGCGGCTGCCCGTGTCGATGCCATGGGTGGCGTCAGCAACGGCGCGCAGCGTTTCAGATAACTGCCCGACGGCGGAATTGAAGTCAGTGCGCAGGGTTTCAAAATCAGCCGCGAACGGATCGACAAGCTGGAAGCTCAGATCCCCACCTGCCAAGTGCTTTAGACCTTCACCCAGGCCAGCCGTCGCTTGCCCCATTTCTTGCGCCCGGACACGGTCGCTCTCAGCCTTACGTTGACGTTCTTCTTCTGACAGGCTCCGATTGGCCTCAGCCTCCTGTTCGAGGCGAAGGTTGGCAACGGCATTCGCCCGGAAAACCTCAACAGCAGAAGCCATCTCGCCAATCTCGTCGTGACGGTCGGTGTGGGGAATGGTGTGCGATAGCTCGCCACTGGCAAGGGAACGCATAAGAGAGGTGATACGGGCGATTGGCCGGGCAATGCTGCGCGTCATCGACAAGGCAGCGATCACAACAATCACGAGAAGCGGTATCAGCCAAAAGCCGATCGTCTTGA
Source organism: Agrobacterium sp. DSM 25558 (assembly GCF_900100825.1). Lineage (NCBI taxonomy): Bacteria > Pseudomonadati > Pseudomonadota > Alphaproteobacteria > Hyphomicrobiales > Rhizobiaceae > Agrobacterium > Agrobacterium sp. DSM 25558. The sequence goes on from NZ_FMUD01000017.1 coordinate 1,701, forward strand.
TCTCGTTCCAGAAGAGCGTCTCGATATCGTCCATGTAGACGCCGGTGGCAATCACCCAGCCCCAAGCCTTTATGCCTTCGGAATAGCTTAGCTTCTCGACCGGGGCATCTGACCCTTCACGCGGCCAAAGATACGGGGTAAAGCCGCCGCCTTCCTGAGCGCGTGTGATCAGTCCTTGGAACATAAGGCTGCCTTGGGAGTCGGCCCTGCTCCAAAAGGTCTTTCCAACCAGCTGTGCGTTGGGGTTGACAATCATCTCGGCCTTTTCGTCGATGATGAAAACATAGTCTTTTGCACCAAAGCGGATAGCGCTGATCGCTTTCTTGGCCTGTGTTTTTGCGTCCTCGACTGACAGGCGACCGGCATTCGCCTCGTCCACATAGAAGCGAACGATAGACGATGCCGCCTCGGTCTGCGCCTTCAGCATGAAGCGTCGGTCCGCCTCGATGACGCTGCGAAGGTCATAGAGTTGTACGATAGACATGAAGACACATGTCAATAAAGCTAAGGCGACAAGGCAACCTAATTTACGACTGATAGTAAAATGCATCGGATTCACGGTTCCAGTTTCAGGATATACTTATATAATATATGAAAAATCTTAAAGATTCGTACAGCGCCCAGATATCTCTGGACCAAAGGAGCTTGTATCTACACACCGCTGCGGTTGACCTCGAATGCAACCGGGTGGACTGATTATCAATAGAACTAACGTTTGGCCTTATTTAAACAGGAAAAAATCGCAAAGAAGATATATAGTAAAATTATAAGAGTACTTCTTCCAAATATCCCTCCGAAAAAAGCGTTTAATACGTTAACGATCATCTGTTATTTGTTGTGCACGACTGAACTGGTTTTCGTCCGTACCAACAAATTCTTTCGTTGTCCCGAGGGCCCAGATGGCTAGACAGCATTAGACCTGCTTTCTCTCCATAGATATTTACTTAAATTAAAGAAATTCTAGGTGAACCAATCCAAGATTTTTTCGGATAATTGAAATTTTCGGTTGACCCACAAAAATAACGCTGCAAGCTTAATGCGATAACAACAAAGCATGCTGTGCCGCAAAGTCTGCAATCGCTTAACGCACACTTGTGGCAAAACACACCCCAACTCAGGTTAGCATGCTGGATTTCCCGCGTATGTGCACGTGAACTGGCTGATGATGCTCACCAATGGCGAGCAGACGTAATGGAATGAACTATTTTGACCGTATCTGCCATAAAATATGCAAAATCCCGCGTTTTTTAAGATGAGTGAAGCGGTGGTTTTGGGAAAGGCACATCGGACTTACTAGTTGTCGAGCTCAAATGCAACAGATCTTTGCTTGGATCGTAAGATGTTTAGATACGAAATAAAAGTACTGTTCGCGAGTATACAAGGGCCTTTCGTCACGCCCAGTGGAGAAGCGGTATGATGGTATTTCTCCTTGGTCTGACACTAAGTCTCACTGCGCTTACTCTTCGCTCGACAGCCACTGTCGTTGGCATTGGAATATTGATTGCTTTCGTGTCCGCAGCGGCCTTTGCCTTGTCAGATCCCGGTGTACACCTTCTGTCATTGTTGATCGTGCTGGCTGGCTATAATGTAGGCATTGCCGTTTCTATTGTTGGGATGTTGGCTGCGTCGAGGTGCGCTGAGTATGCGAGAAATCTGCAATTGCAGCACCATAAAATGGTCGCGGCCAGCGCCCCCTTGCCTCAACCATTATGGCGAGAATGGGAAATTATCTTACATCGACCCGTCCATTTCATCTATGATGATGTTTCGTAAATTTACTGCAAGTGCTCGTTCCGTCGTTTTATGTCTCGCCCGCGAATCTGACCACCCACTTCAGGGGTTCGGCGTTGGACTGCTGCGGCTCAAAAATCTGTTCTGAGTACGCATACATTGTGAAGTCGTGTAGAGAGAGAGCTGGCTCGGGAAATCTGCACAGCGGGGATAAGTGGAATTTCTGCCTGACTTCGGCTTAGATGCCGGGAACAGGAGATACCATGACGAGACGACCGCGCCGGAACCACAGCCCGGCTTTCAAGGCGAAGGTGGCACTTGCCGCCATCCGAGGTGAGCAGACGCTGGTGGAATTATCCCAGCAGTTCGACGTGCATGCCAACCAGATCAAGCAGTGGAAGGACCAACTCCTTGAAGGGGCGACAGGCGTTTTCGGCGACGAAGGGAAGACGGAAGCGGCAGGCCCGACCGTTGACGTCAAAACGCTGCACGCCAAGATCGGCGAACTGACGCTGGAAAATGATTTTTTGTCCGGTGCGCTCGGCAAGGCGGGATTGCTGGGCGGAAAGAAATGATCGACCGCGAGCACAAGCTATCCGTCGTGCGCCAGGCGAAGCTTCTCGGCTTCAGCCGTGGCACAGTCTACTATCTGCCTCGTCCAGTGCCTGACGGTGATCTTGCCCTGATGCGCCGGATTGACGAGTTGCATCTCGACTACCCCTTTGCCGGAAGTCGGATGTTGCAAGGGCTCTTGAGAGGAGAAGGGCTGGAAGCTGGGCGGCTGCATGTCGCCACGCTGATGAAGAAGATGGGCATCGAGGCCATATACCGTCGCCCGAACACATCCAAACCAGCACCCGGTCACAAAATCTATCCCTACCTCCTGCGCAAGCTGGCGTTGACCCGTTCCAACCAGGTTTGGGCGATGGACCTGACATATATTCCGATGGCTCGCGGCTTTGTCTATCTCTGCGCCGTCGTGGACTGGTTCAGTCGGCGGGTTCTGTCGTGGCGGCTGTCGATCACGATGGAAGCAGCCTTCTGCATCGAAGCAGTCGAGGAAGCGCTGGCCCGTTATGGCAAACCCGACATATTCAATACTGACCAAGGATCGCAGTTCACCTCGATGGACTTCACGGCAGTGTTGAAGAAAGCCGAAATCGCCATCTCGATGGATGGCAAGGGCGCTTGGCGGGACAATGTCTTCGTGGAACGCCTTTGGCGTTCGATCAAATACGAGGAGGTCTACCTCCACGCCTACAAAACCGTGTCCGAAGCCCGCGTCGGCATTGGCCGATATCTGACCTTCTACAATAGTCGACGCCCACATTCATCCCTTGACCGGCAGACGCCGGATCAGGCTTACTTCAACGCGCTGGCACCAATGATGGTGGCGGCATAATCGAGGCGGAAATCCACTTAACGAAACGCCCGAAACTGTTCAGACGAACCGAGCCACCTCTATTATTACCAAAGGTTTTCTTTCCTGCCGAGTTGCAAGCGCTGTCGGTAGGAATAAGAAACTGAGTTCAAACGAGACGATATGAAGGAATAACCGTGGTGTCGATTCACAAATTACGGATTACGAATGACGCTTTGTAGGATGCTGCGCTGTCGCAAAAGAACTTGGAGGAGATGCTTCGGGCCCGATAGCCCGTACAGGGTTAGCAGCACTGTGGAACTTTGACAGCACTCTTGGGTCGCCTAGTTTTTCGAGCACCACTTTGCTACGCTTTCATAATAACATCACCGTAGCGACAGCAGCGTTCATCCAGACCTGATCGTGTTGTTCTGAACCAAAGCTTTGAACGCTTCTTCAAGATTTTCATAGCTTCGCAGTATATTTGCCATTTCATCCTTGAGACGTCTCAGCAGCGCAAGTTCCTGAAGAGACGCATCATTGGACATAGCTCGCACGCGGAGATCCGCCTCGATTTCTTGGAGCGATGACCGATATGCGGACACAGTCTTAATTACGATCGCATGGTGTCGTTGTAAGATTATGCTCATGGACGGTCTCGCAACAAAACGATATGAAATTACAGCATTCCGTTGCAAGTGACAGCCAGGAGTCGTCGGAAGTAAATCAAGGAGTGTAAACTCACGCTGATTCCACTATGCGTCCAAAGGCAACAAACTCACAATGATGTCTCAGTATCATTAAGTTGCCACTATAAACACAACCTCAGTACAGGCAGAGACCGCGTTTGTGATGAACGCGGAGGCCTAAGATCTCACCCCGCCAGAGGATGTCATGGCACCTAAACCGTATCTTGCCAAGGACGTGTTTCGTCATCCTGGCTATCTGAATTTCGTCGCCTCCCGAGTGTTCTCGTCGATTTCCTACCAAAGCATTGCAGTCGCACTGGGCTGGATGATTTATGACAAAACCAATAGCGCTTACGCTCTTGCACTGATTGGGCTTTGCCAGTTCCTTCCGATGGTTATCCTCACATTCATCGTCGGCCACATTGCTGACAGGTTTGATCGGCGCAGAATTGGATTGACCTGTCAGGTCGTAGAAGCGCTGGTTTCCCTCGCCTTGGCGGTTGCCGTGTGGCAAGATATGCTAAGCCCTAGCGGAATATTTATTGCCATTACGATTTTGGGGGCAACGGTTGCTTTCGAGCGCCCCACCATGTCTGCGCTTCTGCCGAATATTGTTCCGCACGCCATGTTGCAGCAAGCTGTGGCGACGTCTACGTCTCTTATGCAGACAGCTCTCATCATCGGGCCTTCAATTGGCGGGCTACTCTATGGCTTTCATTCCGTGGCACCGTTTGTGATCTCGACCGTTTGCTTTTCCCTAGCTAGTATAAACATCATCGCGATCCCACTAACGTGGGTACCTGCCAAGCGAGAACCCATTACTTTTTCGTCGGTATTTGCCGGCGTATCCTTTATTAAGGGCCGGCCGGTGATATTGGGAACCATATCACTCGATCTTTTTGCAGTGCTGCTTGGTGGTGCGACGGCCCTACTACCCATGTTTGCTCGAGATATTCTTCTCGCTGGCCCCTGGGGACTGGGGTTTCTTCGAGCGGCACCAGCTATCGGTGCCTTGGCCATGTCGATTTTTCTGGCGCGGAACCCACTAACTAGGCGGGTCGGCGACACAATGCTGTTCGCCGTCGCAGCGTTCGGTGTAGCGACGACCCTTTTCTCCTTGTCATCGAACATCATAATATCAGTGATTGCCCTTTTTTTTGTAGGTGCGGCCGACACTGTAAGTGTTGTCGTACGAAGCTCGCTTGTCCAGTTGATGACGCCAGATTCTATGCGTGGTCGCGTCAATGCAGTTAATTCTCTATTTATCGGCACATCGAACCAACTTGGTGAATTCGAATCCGGTTTGTTGGCAGGCGCTATGGGCCCGATTGTCGCTGGCGTTCTCGGCGGCGTGGGTACTATCGCTATTGTCTTACTATGGATGGTGATCTTCCCCGAACTTCGTAAGGTCGATACGTTAAGCGGTTAAAATACCTCATAGAGTCGAACTGAGAAATTCACACTTGGCTGTTGTTCCGAGATCAATATGGGCATCGAGCACAAAGCCCGCATGGGCCGTCCGACTTGCCCGCCAACCGACGATACGGCGGGCGAAGGCATCAGTGACGAAGGCCACGTAAACGAAGCCCTGCCAGGTCGCGACATAGGTGAAATCGGATAACCACAGCATGTTCGGCGCTGGAGCGAAGAACTGTCGGTTCACCCGGTCTAGCGGGCATGGAGCGGACTTGTCCGACATGGTGGTTTTGACTGGCTTGCCGCGAATGACGCCTTGAAGCCCCATCACTCTCATAAGCCGAGCGACGGTGCAGCGGGCGATGTCGTAACCTTCTCGCTGCAACTGCCGCCAGACTTTACGCACGCCATAGACCTGGAAGTTCTCGTTGAACACCCGGCGTATCTCGACCTTCATCGCCATGTCGCGACGGGCGCGGGCCGACAGGCGGTCCACGTCCGTGCGCTTGGCAACGACCTCATAGTAGGTGGACGGGGCAATCGGCAGCAGCCTGCAGATCGGCTCGACCCCGAGCACCGCGCGGTGTTCGTCGATGAAGGAAATCATCGCTTCAGTGGGCGGTCGAGCTCCGCCTGGGCAAAATATGCCGAGGCTTTGCGCAAAATCTCGTTCGCCTGACGAAGCTCCCGGTTCTCCCGCTCCAGTGCCTTCATCTTCTCGGCCGCGTCGCTCGGCAGGCCAGTCCGCTTGCCGCTGTCGACCTCGGCCTTCTTCACCCATTCATGGAGGGTATGCGCCGAGCAACCGATCTTGGACGCTATCGATGATACCGCTGCCCAGCGGGAGGGATGTTCGGCTTCATGCTCCGTCACCATACGCACGGCACGGGCGCGGACTTCAGGAGAAAATTTGTTCGTCGTTTTGCTTGTCATAGACCCTACTTCTCACGAGTTGGGGTCTCCGGTAAATCCGGTGCGGTTCATAGCCCCAGGCAACTGTTCAGGTTGACAAAGTAGGACGGAAGGGGATCAAGCCACTTAACGGTCTCCAACGACCTGAATTTCTCCGATCTCCCTCCCGCAGATCAAAATCTAGCATAATTCAAACACACAGGAATTTCTGCCTGACTTCGGCTTAGATGCCGTGAACAGGAGATACCATGACGAGACGACCGCGCCGGAACCACAGCCCGGCTTTCAAGGCAAAAGTGGCGCTCGCCGCCATCCGGGGCGAGCAGACGCTGGTGGAATTATCCCAGCAGTTCGACGTGCATGCCAACCAGATCAAACAGTGGAAAGACCAGCTCCTTGAGGGGGCGACAGGCGTTTTCGGCGATGAAGCGAAGACGGAGCCGGCGGGGCCAACTGTGGACGTCAAAACGCTTCACGCCAAGATTGGCGAACTGACGCTGGAAAATGATTTTTTAGCCGGAGCGCTCGGCAAGGCAGGCTTGCTGGGCGGAAAAAAACGATCGACCGCGAGCACAAACTCTCCGTCGTGCGCCAGGCGAAGCTTCTCGGCTTCAGCCGAGGCAGCGTTTATTATCTTCCTCGTCCAGTACCTGACGGCGATCTTGCCCTGATGCGCCGGCGGACGAATGCTGCGCATCCGCTCGGGGATCAACGAACTGCATCTCGACTACCCTTTTGCCGGAAGTCGTATGTTGCAATGCGGCTGCAGGCCAAATGCACCAGATCCGACGGATGGTGGTGTGCGAAAGCCCGCGATCTGCTGCCATGGATCGGATGGACCCATGCGTAGTGTCTTTCGGAGCTGTGTTCAGTGTTCGTTCGACGACTTCGGCGACCTGTGCATCGGAGACGGTCTGCGGCCGACCCGCCCGGTATTCGTTAGTCAATCCGTTTATGCCGTCCTCGGCGAAACGCCGGCACCACTTGCCGACTGTGTGCTCATGGACACCGAGCCGTTTACCAACAACCTTGTTGGAAAGGCCCTCTGCACAAAACAAGACCATCCGGCATCGATCTGAAAGCGAGGGAGCTGCTTTGTGGTCGGTTCTCCAATCATGTCATGCCACTGGGCGATGGTCATGTTCTCATGTGCCTTCAGCCGTGCTCCTTGCGCAAGGGACAGCGTGTTAATGGGCGGATTAATTGGTGTCAGATTGATCCAAATATGCAGGCGTTGGCACCTAACGAATGAAGGCGCGTGGACGTTGTTTGCTCCTCTGCGCTTTCTTACCAACATAATTGACATCGATTCATTTAAGCTGCATTATGTTCGCGTTGACTGGGAGGAGGCGGAGATGACTAAAATATCCACTGGTACGGCCATCAAGTTTAATAGTGGCATTAAGCTTGCCATTGCGGGTTTGATGGTCCTAAAGTTTTCAGGTGATGCGAGCGCCAATCCGACGGGTGACCTTGTCGTCCTGCAGTGGCTGACAGGCTCTGAACTCGACAGTTTCAAGCGGATCGAAGCAGCATTCTCAAAGTCTTATCCTGAGGTAACCGTTCGTGAAGTCGCGGTGACTTGGTCGGGCGATCCCCGCGGCAGCCTTCGCGCGTCGCTGATGGGCGGCGAGAGCGCTGACGTCATGGTCAATACCTGGCCGACCTTCCGGCGTGAACTGGCCGATGCGGGACTCCTGCGTCCACTCAACGAAGTTTATACCACAAAGAGGTGGAGCGAAAAAATCGATCCATCCTGGCGTGACCTCGGCTCGATCGAAGGGCAGATGTACGGTCTGACCTACACATACGGAGACCGTTCCGGTATTTGGTATCGCAAGCAGACGCTGGCGGATTCTGGCATCGAAGCGCCACCCAAGGACTGGAACGCTTTGATCGCCAGTTTCACCAAGCTACGCGAAAAGAATGTGACGCCGATGGCGGTCCCCGGAAAGTTCTGGGCACATGCCGAGATTTTCGAAACATTGCTCCTGTGCATGCAGGGCACCGCATTTTCCAAGGCTCTCGCCAACCGTGAGGTGGCCTGGACTGACAACCGTGTGAAAGACATCCTGCGCAAGTGGCGTGAATTGATCGACGCAGGCTGCTGCGCCAACCCCGCCGTCATGCTGAGCACCGATTGGGACAATGCGGCCGATCAGGTCCTGCAACAGCGCAGCGCAGCCTATGTCCAGCTTGGCATGTGGATCAACAACCGGGCTTTCGAGACCTACAAACTTGACGGCAAGGCGGATTTCGGCCTGTTCCAGTTTCCGGCTATGGGGATGGGCCACGACAACGCTTCCAGCCTCGACAGCAAGGAAATCGTCACACTGGCGAGCGGACGCAATCCGGAGGCCGCCGACGCCTTCCTCGACTTCATGGTTGGCAAGGAGGCTGCGACGATCTTGGCGGAGAGCGGCCTCTCTTCGCCATCCAAGCTGGTCGAACCTTCGATCTATCCGCCTGCGATCCAAGCGTCCAACGCCTTCTTAGCCCAGTCGGACGTTACCTTTGTGCTTGGCGATACCTTGCCCGGCGAGTTGACGGACGAATACCGGGTTCAGCTTCAACGCTTTCTGAAGGACACCAGCGACGCCAATATCGATGCCGTGACGCAGGCGCTGGAAACCAAAGCGGCGAGCCTGAATTGATATGGTCACGCCCACATCAAAGGCCTGGATGAGACACAAAGCAGAGCCCGGCGGCAGGAGAGGCTGGTACAGCACGGACGGGGGCGCTGCCCTCGTCCTACTCGCTCCGATGATTGTGCTGTTTGCCTGCTCCGTCGTCTATCCGCTTATCGAAACCATCCGCCTGTCCTTCTACGACGCCCGGGGGCTGGGCATTCCGCGCTGGGTCGGGTTTCGCAACTATACGGCCTTGGCAAGCGATCCCAATTTTCGTTCGGCCCTTTTCACGACACTTATCTGGACGTTCGCAACCACCATTCTTTCGGTGGGTATCGGCTGGGGGCTTGCCGTACTGTGCGCCTTCGCGCCGCGGGCGACCTCTCCCTTTAGATTGATGATCTTCAGTGCCTACGGCATCGCTGAAGCCGTCAGCGGCTTTATCTGGCTTGGCATCTACCGGCCTGACGACAGCGGCCTCCTCAACGCCATCCTCGGTGCCATCGGGCTTTCGGATTTTCACCATGCTTGGCTTGGAGATACATCGACGGCGCTCTGGGGCATCATTGTCGCCTACGCCTGGACACAGGTTGGCCTACCACTGATGACGTGCTTTGCCGCCGTACGCACCATTCCGAGAACGATCTTCGAGGCAGCCTATATCGATGGCGCCCGGCCGATTTCGGTGATGCGCCATATTCTCGTGCCGCTTTCTCTTCCTGGTCTCGCCGTTGCTGTTTTCATTAATCTTTTGAACAGTCTGCGCGCCTTCGACATGATCTTCGTCCTGACAGGCGGTGGGCCGGCGCGCTCCACCGAAACGGTTGGCTATTTCATGTATCGGGAATCCATGCTGCAGTTCAAACTTGGATATGGTGCCGCAGCGACCGTCATCCTTCTCCTGGGTGTGTTCATCGTCTCCATTCCGTTGCTGCGCCAAAGAACGGCGGAGGCGAAATGATCGGGCGTACACCACTTTGGATCCCTATCCTCGTCGGCTTGATCGCTATCGCCTGGATCGTGCCGCTTGTCGGCCTTGTGATGACCTCCCTGCGCCCGGCGGGTGAGATCGCCTCAAGCGGCTGGTGGGGCCTGACGGAGGTGACGCTGACGCTCGACGCATGGCGAACCGTGTGGACGAAGTATCCGCTGGTCTCGGCCTTCTGGACGTCGCTTTCCCTCACCGGCCTGGCAACAATCCTGACGATGCTTCTGGCCCCCGCTGCTGCCTTCGCTTTCCAGTTCCTGGCGTTTCCCGGGCGGCGGATCTTGCTACTCATCATCGTCAATTCCTTCGTCCTGCCTCAGCAGGTCGTCATCATCCCCCTCTTTACGCTCTGGCGGGATCTCGGAATGATCGACAATCTGTGGGCTGTCGTCATTCCCTATGTCGGCTTGTCCTTTGCCTGGTCGATCTTTCTGGTGAAAAATTTTCTAGCCGACTTTCCGAAGGATCTGATCGAGGCCTCCCGGGTAGATGGCTGTGCGCCCATCTCAACCTTCCTCTATGTCGTCTTGCCCAATGCCATGACACCGATCGCCGCCATCGGCATTCTGCAGTTCCTGTGGACTTGGAATTCGATGCTCCTGCCGATGCTCTACCTGCGCAGCGAACTGCCGTTGACGGTGCTTCTGGCGCGTATCGCCGGCTCTTTTGAGCCCAATCTTGATCAGCAGGCGGTGGCTGCGATCGTGACGACGGCGGCACCACTTTTGGCTTTTATCGTTTTCCAGCGTTTCTTCGCCGCAGATGCGCGCAACAGATCCGGAGGCAAGGAATGAACGACGACCTCGAGCGACGCAAACGCCCTACGATCCACGATGTCGCACAGCGTGCAGGCGTCGCAGTCGGAACAGTATCACGCTATCTCAACGGACAGGAGGTCCGCCGCGGCAAGCGTGCGGACATTGAAAAGGCGGTAGAGGACCTCGGCTTTCGGCGGAGCGCGGCGGCCGCCGCCATGAAGAGCGACCGAACGGGCCTGATCGGTTTTCTTGCCCCGACATTCGATGAGTTCCACGCCGGCCTCCTCAACCATCTCGTACGCAGTTTCCGCCCGAGCGGGCGCAAACTGCTCACCTATTCACACGAGACCGACGACGTGCTCTTGCGTGAGGCGCTCGAATTTCTGATCGAACAGCGTGTCGATGCCTTGATCATGGCCGGTCTCCCGCGCTCCGAGGACCTTATTTCCGCGTTCCGTTCCGAAGGTATACCGGTTGTCGTCTACAACAACGATGTGCGCGGCGAGCGGCTTGATCGGGTCTTCGTCGACAATTTCAAGGCAGCGAGCCGTGCGGTCGGACATCTCATCGATGTCGGTCATCGCAAGATCGCGCTTGTTGCAGGCGATCCGCTCGACTCCAGTGGCGTGGAGCGGCGTCTTGGCTACGAGGAAGCGCTGCGCCGCCACGGTATTCCGCTCGACCCGGCTTATGTCTTTGCCGGCGACTGGAAAACGGAGGCCGGCTACAACGCACTGCAGGGCTTCATGGCGCTGCCCGATCCGCCGACCGCGATATTTTCTTCGAATTACCAGATGACCACAGGTATGCTGGAATGGCTGCGCGAACACGGAATGCGCACACCCGAGGACATCGCTATCGTCAGTTTCGACGACGTCGATCTCTTCCGGCTTTACAGCGAGGGCATCACGGCCGTTGCGCAGCCGCTCCCGCATATCGCGAACGCTATTGCAAGCTTTGTCCTGACCCGCCTCGGTGACGCAGAGGTTCCGGACATCCGCTCTCGGACGCTCGAATGCAGCATCATCCTGCGCGGCTCCAGCCGCCGACCAGCGACAACCCAGACTGACAGGAGTTTCGGTCATGGCCCCTATTGAACTGCGCGGCATCGGGAAAGCCTATGGGGCCGCCACGATCATCGACGGCCTCGACCTGACACTCGACGACGGGATGCTAACAGTGTTCGTCGGTCCTTCCGGGTGCGGAAAATCGACACTTCTGCGTATGATCGCCGGGTTGGAGTCCATCTCGCACGGTGAGGTTCGGATTGGGGGTCGGCGAGCAAATGAGGCCACTCCGACACAGCGCGGCGTCGCAATGGTCTTCCAGAATTACGCTCTCTACCCCCATCTCACGGTGCGTAACAACATCGGCTTTCCTCTTCGGATGGCCGGGATGAAACGGGAAGAGATCGCGCGCAGGGTCGTACAGGCGGCGTCACGTCTGCGCATCGAGCCGCTTCTCGACCGAAAGCCGGCCGCGCTTTCGGGTGGCCAGCGCCAGCGCGTCGCAATCGGCCGCGCCATCGTTCGGGATCCCGACATCTTCCTCTTCGACGAACCTCTGTCCAATCTTGACGCTGAACTGCGCGTCCAGATGCGACTGGAGATCGCAAGCCTACACAAGGCGCTTGATGCGACAATGGTTTATGTGACGCACGATCAGGTGGAGGCCATGACGCTTGCCGATCGCATCGTTGTGATGCGGGCCGGGCGCGTGGAGCAGAGCGGCACCCCGATGGCGCTTTACGACGATCCTGACAATATGTTTGTTGCGGGCTTCATCGGCTCCCCCCGCATGAACCTTCTTAGAGGGCGTGTCACGGCCCGTGTCAAAGCAGGCGTTACGGTCACGTTGCGCGATCTCGATGCAGCACCTGTCGCCGTGCAGGTCACGTCCCCGCCGGAACCGGGCACGGACGTCGTGGTCGGGCTAAGGCCGGAAGCCTTTTCGCCAACGGGCGACGTCGTCGTTCGCATCACCGCCGACGCGGTGGAGAACCTCGGTGGCACAGCCTACGGCTATGTGCAATTGGACGAGAGCGATCCGTTGACGATCGACTTGGGTGGAGACCGCACCATCCGCGTGGGAAGCTCAGTCACGACGGCTTTTGAGGCTGCCAAGGCGCTCCTGTTCGATCCGAAGACGGAACATCGGATCCGCTGATCGCCAAATCTGATCAGGCCTCAATGTGAACGTACTCCTGCGGGCCCCACATCGTTTCCCAAGACGATCTTTTCAATCTCTTTTCAAAAGGCTTTTCCCCGTGACCACACACGAACTCTGGTACGACCGCCCCGCATCTGCATGGACAGAGGCGCTTCCTGTCGGCAACGGCCGCCTTGGCGCTATGGTCTTCGGCGGCTCATGGAGCGAGCGCCTCCAGATTAACGAGAGCACGTTCTGGAACGGCGGCCCCTATCAGCCCATCAACGCCCAGGCCGGAGCGAATATCGGGGAAGTCCGCAAGCTCATCATGGAGGGCCGCTATGCCGAAGCGGAGCGGTTGGCTTACGAAAAAGTCATGGCATCCCCCGATCTTCAGACGTCTTATCAGCCTGTTGGTGACGTCCACCTGACGTTTCACCACGATCTGACGACCGAAAACTACCGCCGTTCGCTTGATCTCGACGGCGGCATTGCGACCACGCTGTACGACTGCCGCGGAGTGCGTTTCCGCCGCGACGTCTTCGCAACCGCGATCCATAACGTTCTCGTCTGCCGGATCACCGTATCAAAGCCCGGCGCCCTGTCCCTGACTTGTCTCATGAGCAGCCCGCAGAACGGCGCTGCCGAGGAGCGTTCCGATGACACGATCGGATATCTTGGTCGCAACCGGTCCCAGAACGGCATTCCAGGCCTGCTCCGGTTCGCATTTCGATCACGCATCCTGCCGGAGGGTGGGATGCGCGATAGGGGCCCGGAAGCCGTTCGGGTGCGTGAGGCCGATGCGGTAACCCTCCTCATCGATGCGGGGACCAGTTTTCGCCGTTACGACGATGTTAGCGGCTCGCCCGATGAGGCAACAGCGGACCGGCTCGATGAGGTCGCGGCAATTCCCTACGAGACACTTCTGCACGATCACCTTGCTGATCATCGCCGCCTGTATCAGAGCATGTCAATCATCATCGACGGGCCCGATACGTCAGACATTCCCACAGACGGCCGTATCGCCGCATTCGCTAATGGTGACGACCCCGATCTTGCAGCGCTTTACGTTCGGTTCGGCCGATATCTCGCCATGGCAAGCTCGCGGCCAGGCACCCAGCCCGCGAATTTACAGGGTATCTGGAACGAGGAGATTTTGCCGCCCTGGAACAGCAAATACACCGTCAACATCAATCTGCAGATGAATTATTGGCTCGCCGATCCAGCCAATCTGCCGGAAACCTTCATACCGTTGATCGAACTGGTGGAAGATGTCTCAGAGACCGGCCGGGAGATGGCGCGCGCACATTATGGTGCCCGTGGCTGGGTTCTGCACCACAATACAGACATTTGGCGCGCGACGGGACCGATCGACGGGCCGCCGTGGGGTCTATGGCCTATGGGTGGTGCCTGGCTATGCGCGCAGCTCTTCGATCACTGGCGCTTCCATCCTAACCGCCCACTGCTCGACCGCATTTTTCCTTTAATTAAGGGAGCCGTCGACTTCATGCTCGATACGCTCGTCCAGTTGCCGGGTACTGATCTCCTCGTCACTTGCCCGTCCCTTTCTCCCGAAAATTCCCATCCATTTGGTTCTACCCTATGCGCAGGACCCGCCATGGATAACCAGATCCTGCGCGACCTCTTCGCGGCGGCGATCGAAGCCAGTGAGCGTCTGGGCATCGAGGCTGCCTGGCGCGACAACGTCAGAGCTGCACGAACGCGTCTTCCGATTGACCGCATTGGCCAGGCTGGACAACTTCAGGAGTGGCTTGAAGATTGGGATCTGGATGCGCCAGAGCCGCAACACCGTCACGTGTCGCATCTCTATGGCGTTTATCCCAGCCAGCAGATCGACACCTTGGAGACGCCCGACCTTGCGCGCGCAGCTGAGATCTCGCTCGACCGGCGCGGTGACGACGCGACGGGCTGGGGCATCGGTTGGCGGCTGAACCTTTGGGCGAGGCTCGGGCGGGGTGCCCGTGCGCATGACGTTCTGGCATTGCTGCTATCCCCGGAGCGGACCTATCCAAACCTCTTCGACGCCCATCCGCCGTTCCAGATCGACGGCAACTTTGGAGGCGCGGCTGGCATTCTGGAAATGCTGGTTCAGTCGCGTGTTGGCGAGATCCGACTGCTGCCTGCCTTGCCTAAGACGTGGCAATCCGGCTGCTTATCAGGCATTAGGGTCCGCGGAGGTCTGTTGTTGGATTTCAGTTGGCAAGACGGTAAAGTCTCCTCACTCAAATTCAAAGCCGAGCGTGAAGGACAAGTGATCCTCCGCCACGCCGACGTTGTGATAACGACGTCCTATTCCGTCGGGGAGACCATCGTAATGTAAGAGTGGGCATGGCTATATGGTGGAGCCTGGACAAAGGCTGCACCAGTTTGTGCGATGGGCGGACTTGCAAGCGGATGTCGGAGGGGCAATAATCTTTAGGTTTTTTCTATCTTTGATGATGTTTCAAACGCGAGACAAGACTCTCTTTTTACGAATTCATAGCTTTTGACTTCGATAGACGGATGAATCTGATCTTCCGAATCTGCGCAGCGACTGATGACCGACCCAACAGTGCGCGCCAAATCTTCGGTCGGTTGAGCTAGCACCGTGATAGGCGCATCTCTTAGCTGAAAGGCTCTGCTATCATCAAAGGAGATCAGCGAAATATCCGCCGGGACTTGCATCCCGGCATCGCGGAAGAATCTCAGAGCACCGAATGTCATGCTTCCACTACAGGATAAGATCGCAGACGGCTTGCGACCCGTTGAAAAGGAACGTTCCAGCGCCGCGTAAGCCCTTGAGGACTGATAATGTCCTGGTATGACCAACCTATCATCTAAAGGGAGGCCCCATTCTTCCATACCTTGTCTGTATCCACCGAATCGCTCCCGGGCTGTTGCTTCGTTCAAGTCACCGGTAATCACCGAGATTTCCCTATGGCCAAGACCGGATAGATATCCAACTGCCTTTCGAGCTGCATCGGTACTATCGGTCAAGACGCGATACATTGGAACATCCGGGCTGTCATTCGTCAGACCGATAATGGGGATGCCGTACTTGCTAAAATCGAGCAACCGACCTTCGAGACCAGAATGGCCCGCCACTATGATTGCGCATACCCGTTGCTCTTGAAAAAAATTCAAGGCGTAGGCCATAACCGCCGGATCTTTATTGTGACAATAAGTCAGCAATGCACGCTTTTGATCCTGCAACTCTGCTGAGATTTTCTCGACTATGGCACCGTGAAACTCGCTGAGAGATGGAACCAGCATTCCCACGAGACGGCTTTTGGTTGTCTTCATCGAAACGGCAATTTGATTGCGGCTGAAGCTCAACGCAGCAATTGCAGTCTCAATCTTATACCTGTTGCTCCTTCGTACCGTTTGTCCGTTGAGGTAGTTGGAGACAGTCCCTATAGACAAGCCAGCCTCTCTGGCAACATCAACAATTGTTGCCCGTATCTGACGTTCTGGTTTCATCAACAATCTTTCTCCTGTCTATCAGCCTACATAACGTGTCGTACCTGACCGGAACAAGGAAAGAACCCCGAAATTCTCTGTCACATCACTGACATAGCATAAGAGTATACGAAACTTGAAACGTTATAAGTTTCTGGATATAGCCGTATTAGCCAGTTCGAAGCGGCGTTTGCCACCACAGGAGAGATCGATATGAAACGTCGTATTTGCATGATGACCGCTTTCGCCGTATTAACCGCCGCGCTCCCCGCGATAGCGACTGCCGCAGACAAAAAGGTTGTTGTTTACACGCCGAGCGGAGATTATTTGAAATCGATTAATGTCACCTTCGAGCAGGAAACTGGTATTAAGGTGCAGATGATCGAAGCCGGGTCGGGTGAACTCATCAAGCGGCTTCAAGCTGAAGCGTCTCGTCCACTTGGTGATGTTGTTGCAGCCATGTCTACCGATCTCCTTGATCAGTCCCGGAACCTCCTGGAAGTTCCGCAGTCCGGGACTTGGCCAGGCTTTAGCAAAGTGGTGTCAGGTGTATTTATCGTTAATACTGATGCTCTCGGGAATTTGCCCGCGCCCAAGAGCTGGAAAGATTTTGCAAATCCAATTTACAAAGGCAAGATTGCCTATGCTGGCGCGGACAAATCCGGGTCAGCTTACGCGCAGCTTGCGACAGTCCTGGGCGTCTATGGTGAAGAACAGGGTTGGAAGGTTCTAGAGGCTGCCCTTCCTAATCTAATTATCACCAATAGTTCGAGTAAGGTGGTCAGCGGAGTGGCGCGCGGCGAGTATGCGATTGGTATTACTGGTGAGGATGCAGCATTCGTCCAGAAAAAGGCTGGCGCACCAGTGAATATCGTTTACCCAACGGAAGGCATTGTCACCTACGCAGACGGTTCAGCGGTCATCAAAGGTGCGGCAAACCAGACGGCTGCCGAAGATTACATTTCTTATCTAAGTCGTCCTGAAGTGCAGAAAATCGTCGTTGATAAATTCCACAGACGTCCGGTTGCGATTGGTGTCTCGCCACCTGAGGGGCTGCCAACTCATCCACAAGAGGCAAATCTTGAGAAGGGTTTCCTCGAAACTTTGGATCGTGACGCCACGATCAGAAAGTATTTGTCGCTCGTTCGCCAATAGGCCGAATCAAGAGCACATGTGCTGTAGCACAACCCACTCACCCAATGGCAATTTTGGTCCTTCCCGAACCACTTTGATTTCCGCGTGTCGGAGAAAGAAGAAATATTATGCATGTAGACCTAAAGCAAATCAGGAAATCATTCGGTCCAACCAAGATACTTCAGGGTGTCGACTTATCAATCGAGAGCGGCAAAATGGTGTCGCTTCTCGGTCATTCGGGATGTGGAAAAACCACCTTGCTGCGCATCATAGCTGGGTTGATGGAACTCGATGACGGTGAGGTTTTGTTCCAAGGAAAACCAATACAAAACGAGCCCCCGTATAGACGTGGAGCTGGAATGGTTTTTCAGAGCTACGCCATCTTTCCCCACATGACTGTAGGAGAGAATGTAGCTTACGGACTACGTGCGCAGAAGGTTGGCACTGCAGAACGCGAAGGTCGCGTCAAAGATATCCTCGCCAAGGTCCAACTCGGCGGCTACCAAGACCGAATGCCATCGCAATTGTCAGGTGGACAGAAGCAGCGGGTGGGTCTCGCTCGGGCGCTGGTCGTGAGGCCAAGGCTGCTTCTCATGGATGAGCCTCTTTCCAATCTGGACGCGAGCTTGCGGATCGAAATGAGAGAAGAAATTCGCTTGCTGCAGCAGGAATTCGGCATAACGACCGTTTACGTCACTCACGATCAGGAAGAGGCATTGGCGGTATCCGACAAGATCGCCCTAATGAGCGGAGGGCATATTCGACAATACGACACGCCCTTCAATCTTTACAATATGCCATGCGACGCCACGGTGGCGCGTTTCATAGGAAGAAGCAACATTCTCGCCGCTCGAGTGGAGTTCGATTCAAAAGAACCTCGCCTCGTAGTAGGTGAGTGCTATCTAAGCGGACTTGCGTGCCTGGAAAACGCTGAAAAGTCAGGACCCGTTCAGTTTGGTTTTCGCCCAGAAGCGCAGGCGAGCCTGTTGCCATCCTTTAACGCGGAAGGAAATGGTCTCAGATGCCAACTGCTCCTCTCAAGTTTCCTTGGTGCACACTGTCAACTACGCCTTCGGCTGAGGGATGGTCAAGAAATTGAACTGCGGGTATCGCCAAATCATCCGATAGTGTCTGCGCCGACCGCGTCCGAGTGGCGGCTCATCTTCACTGGACCTGACGTCCATTTATTTGCAGACGCTGAAGAACGGGATTACGCAGCATGAGGCAGTCCACACTTCCCGTTGCCCCAAGAAAAAGAATGGCACGAAATCTTTTTGATCCGTGGGGTGTGTTCCTTGCCATTCTAATGATCATCTTGATCATACTGGTCGTCTATCCGCTTGTAACCGTCTTAATGAACAGCTTCCGCGACGACACTGGTACCTCTGGCCTCGGCGGGTTCATACAGTTCTTTACGTCACGCTACTTCCTACGTTGTCTAGTAAACACATTCGTTATTGGCATTGGTTCAACCCTACTTGCTGTCGCCGTTGGCATTCCGTTCGCCTATATCTTAAATCGCTACCAAGTGAGCGGAGCAAGCTTTTTCTTCCTTGCCGTCAGCTGCGGCATGCTTTCTCCGCCTTTTTTGGGTGCGTTCTGCTGGATACTGGTATTCGGCCATGCAGGAGTCTTGGTTAAACTCGTGAATGACTGGGGAATAGCCCTACCTAGCATCTACGGTCCGGTGGGGATCATTATCGTACTGGCCGCAAATGCCTATCCGATGGTTTTTTTAGTTGTTAGCGCCGCACTGAAGCGCATCGACCCATCAATCGAAGAAGCTGGTGCAACACTTGGTCGGTCACCCTTTAAAGTATTCACCACCATCACGCTTCCGCTTCTGCTGCCCGCGATTCTGACGGGAGCAATGTTGGTTTTCCTAGGATCTGTTGCCGACTGGGGAACAGCTTCACTCATTGGTGAAGGCGAGCGTTTTCCTGTCCTAGCAACAGTGGCTTTCAGTACCTTCACAAGCGAAATGGGCACCGAAGGCGGGCTGTCTGCCGTGACGAGCACATTATTATTGGCGCTCTCTATGGGCATCGCTGCAATGATGATGTTTTTGATACGCAAGATGAATATTTCCACAGATCAGCCGCGGCAGATCCCCAAGATAAAGTTGAGCCGTGGATCACATTTCTTAGTGCAGTTGTTTCTTAGTTTTCTCGTGCTTGTCACCTGCTTCCCACTGGTAATGATCTCGGTTTTTGCTTTTCTTCAAGTAGACGCATCTGTGGTCACACTCAACTGGACGCTTGACAACTTTAGAGCGGTGAGCTCGGAACTGCGGGATTCGCTTTTTAACAGTATCGTTCTCTCTGGCGCGGCGTTCGTCGTGATCGTTTATCTCGGGAGCTTGGTCGGTTACCTCTCTGCACGTCGGAAGGATCGCGTGACGTCGATTGTCGATACGCTTGTGATGCTTCCCTACTTCATCCCCGGAACGGTGCTGGGTATCGGTTTTGTTTACAGTTTCGGTGCTGCTCCTTTTTATCTCACCGGCACTGCGGGTATTTTGGTGCTCGCTTACATCGTGAGAAAACTTCCGTTTATGGTCAGAACTACGGCTTCAATCGTGACGCAGATCGACCGGTCGCTTGAAGAAGCGTCGCTCGTACTTGGCGTCGGCCCCGTTCGTACCTTCTTCAAGATAATGCGTCCCATGATGGCACCAGGTATCAGCGCTGGCGCACTCCTTGTGTGGCTGGAGGTTTTCAATGAGTTGGGTGCGTCTGTGGTGCTCTACACCGCTGGTACGGTGACCGTACCAATCATGACTTACCGGTATGCATTTTCTTATCAAACCGGTAGCGCATCGGCCATGGGTCTGGTCCAAATTGTCGTGACAATTGGGGTTTTCCTGCTCCTTCGAAAATTCGGCGAAAAACAAAGTTTGCCAGCACTCTAACGCCAAACATAACGCGACAAATTCGTAAAAATAGCAGGACACGAAGATGACGATCCGACGAAATAAAGTTAGCGATCTACCTCCAGAAGTCGAATCACTTTGTATAGGAAAAGATCCTCTTAGGCCTAATGACTGCGAAGATCGGACGGTTGTTGTTCTCCCATTTCTTGCGGCCGTGATCGACGGAGCGACGGATTTGTTTGGAATCTCATATGGAGGACACAAGCCCGGTTGGATAAGTGCTGAGATCGTTGCGCGTACACTCAAACGTAACGCCCGCCGAGCTTATAATGAACAGTGGGACGACCTTCGGATGTCTCGTGAGATCGATCGATCTTTTAAAGCAGTTTACGACCATCTTGACCTTACAGAAACCGTCACGCATCAACCATCCCTCCGTTTCCGAAGCGGAGGCACCATTGCGGCTGCCACTCATGCTGGACTTCGAATATCGGGCGATCTGTCTCTCGCGAGGGTTGACGGGGTTGTATTAAAACCAAGTGAGCCAAATGATGCTGAACGCGTCTTTATCGAGATGCGACGGGCATTCTGGCAGGATAAAGCTTTTGCCGGGTTGGATGCAGCGGAACGAGATAAAGAGATAAAGAGTCTTCTAGTACGTGGGATCAGCCCTCCGTCACAGCACGAGGATGCCTGTAACCGAGTGACGAGGCAGCTCCTGGAAAATCCTCGCTTCTCCAGACAGGTAGTGGAAGAGGCGCTGCTTCACGGTCTCGCCGGGATCAGAGAGACCCGCGACATATCTTCTGCACTTTTTTCACCAGCCTTCGATGGCTTTTCTTCTCAATCCGGGCAACGGCCTGTTACGGTCTTACCCTGGGGCAGTTTCAAGACCATTGAATTGTTTTCGGACGGCTATCCCGGCATTCCTGAAGGCACGAGTGGCGTTGACTGGGAAAATTTAGTCGTGATGGCCAATCAAAACGATCCACACCGGATCGGCCTTTTTGGAGCCGTCAAAGGATGTGTCCAGGATGGTCATCACGATGACAGGAGCTTGGTAATCGTGCGCGATTGGAAGGAGCCACCGTGCTGAAGAAAAGACCGACGCAACCTCAAGGGCGACATCGTGACCAAGCTCGAACTTACTATGCATCTCTGTCTGATCTGAAGTGATCAGTCCATTGTCTCAAGCAAGAGTTTAATAATGCTCAAGCGTATCAACCCCATTCAGGTACGTCTAGGGATGTTTGTTGAAGCAATTGACGGCGAGTGGATTGGCCAGCCGTTTTGGCGGAGCCGGTTTCTTCTTGATAACGTCAATGACGTGCGCTCTCTAAAATTAAGTGGGGTCAGAAGTGTAACTATTAACACTGACGCCGGTGTAGACACAGTTAATGCCCTATCAGGCAAAACACGCCGCATTGCTTCAAGTGCTAAAGTAACACGTGCGTTAAGGACGATCGAAAAATCAAAGCCGCTCATCGAGGCAATGTTTAACGATGCCCGATTAGGTAATGGCGTCCCCATAGGCGGCGCGAGGCAAGTCGTCGAACAGATTGCAGCGTGTATGACAGATAGTGCACGCGCTTTAATCGAAGTCACCCGCTTGAGGAGGAGAGACGAGTACACTTTTTTACATTCGATTGCCGTAACCGCATTGATGGTGCACTTTGGGCGATCGCTGAAAATTAATGAGGAGTCGATCCAGACACTGGCGATGGGCGGATTGTTGCATGATATAGGGAAAATAAAAACTCCCCTTTATATACTCAATAAGACTGGTTCGCTATCTGACGAGGAAATGGCGAAAATTCGTGAGCATCCGCAGCACAGTTTTGAAATTCTCTCCCGACAAGGTGATATGCCAGAGATGGTTCTTGACATATGCCGACACCACCACGAGAGAATAGATGGACGAGGTTACCCGCAAGGCCTGTTTGGGAACCAGATTAGCATGCCGGTTCGTATCGCTTCCATATGTGATGTCTATGACGCGCTCACATCAACGAGGCCATACAAGAAGGCCTGGCAACCGGCAGATGCTGGCAAATTCATGGTTCAGCAGGAGGGCCAGTTTGATCACAAATTACTCAAACAGTTTTTTTTCTGTTTGAGCCGATGCGACTTGTGACAGAATGCGCCTATAGACCGCTACCGAGCAAGGCTTGGTAATTTCGATCAAACAGCGGCGGCAATAGCTGCGAACTATAAAGATGGATGAACACGGAGCAGGTAGAAAAAGCAACGTCGCCATCACCGCAGTTGCCCGCGAGCTCGTTGGGTTCTTATAGGATAGAGCTGGTTCGGGGAAATTGCACAGCGGGGATAAGTGGAATTTCTGCCTGACTTCGGCTTAAATGCCGTGAACAGGAGATACCATGACAAGACGACCGCGCCGGAACCATAGCCCAGCTTTCAAAGCGAAAGTGGCGCTTGCCGCCGTTCGAGGCGAGCAGACGCTGGTGGAATTGTCCCAACAGTTCGACGTCCACGCCAACCAGATCAAACAGTGGAAAGATCAGCTCCTTGAGGGGGCGACAGGCGTTTTCGGCGATGAAACGAAGGCTGAACCAGCAGGTCCAACCGTCGATGTCAAAACTCTGCACGCCAAAATAGGCCAACTGACACTGGAAAACGATTTTTTAGCTGGAGCGCTCGGCAAGACGGGATTGCTGGGCGGAAAGAAATGATCGACCGCTCACACAAATTGTCGGTCGTGCGTCAGGCAAAGCTTCTCGGCTTCAGCCGTGGCAGTGTCTATTATCTGCCTCGTCCAGTGCCCGACGGTAATCTGGCTTTGATGCGCTGGCGGACGAATGCTGCGCATCCGCTCGGGGATCAACGAACTGCATCTCGACTACCCTTTTGCCGGAAGTCGTATGTTGCAAGGGCTCTTGAGAGGAGAAGGGCTACAACCGGTCGGCTGCACGTCGCCACGTTGATGAAGAAAATGGGCATTGAGGCGATCTACCGTCGCCCGAACACCTCCAAACCAGCACCAGGTCACAAAATCTATCCCTATCTTCTGCGCAAGGTGGAGGTTGCTGGACCCAACCAGGTGTGGGCAATGGACATAACCTACGTTCCGATGGCTCGCGGTTTTGTCTATCTCTGCGCCGTCGTGGACTGGTTCAGCCGCAGGGTTCTGTCGTGGCGGTTGTCGATCACGATGGAAGCAGCGTTCTGTATCGAAGCGGTCGAGGAAGCGCTTGCACGTTATGGCAAACCCGACATCTTCAACACCGATAGTCATATGATTGATGCCAGTTCTCGGGTGGTTTGACTCAAACACCGATCGACCATCTGTTGGGTTGGTGCCGTATGGCTTCCCGGTATGATCTGACCCTCATTCCGATCGACCCACATGTGTCTTTCCCTGGACCTGTCGATCATCCGGGAACGCCTGCGGCGAGGCCTTGCCTCGAAGGTGCTGCTGTGACCCAAGAAGGGCATGACCATCCGGTCCCGTGACTGTCCTGTCCCTGCATCCTCCAGGCATATAATTCTCAAGACGCAGGAGAGGATAATTAGATGGCTGAACACCGAGCAGAAACTTTCGTCATTGGTGGCGTCGATACACATAAGGACTTGCATGTCGCGGCAGTCGTTGATCATCGCGATCGCGTTCTCGGTACCGAGAGCTTTCCGACAACCCGACACGGCTATCGCTTGATGCTGGCTTGGATGCGATCCTTCGGGGATCTTCAGCGGGTCGGGATTGAATGCTCGGGGAGCTACGGCGCGGGGTTACTGCGGTACATGCAAGCTGCAGGTGTCGAGGTTCTGGAAGTCACCGCACCTGACAAACTGGACCGTCGCCGGCGCGGCAAGAATGACGACTTCGACGCAGAAAGTGCCGCCCACGCGGCCTTTGCGAGACGGTACACCGTAACGCCACGCAGTAGGGACGGCATGGTGGAAAGTCTACGGGTTCTAAGGGTTTGCCGCAAAACTGCTATTCAGGCGCGCCGCATTGCCCTGCAGATGATCCAGGCGACCATCGTCTGCGCACCGGACAAGATCCGCGATCCGCTACGCAGCATGACGCGGATGCAGTTGATCCGCACGCTCGCAGCCTGGCGACCCGACCTTACAGCGTACCGCCAGGTCGAGGAAGCCTACCGCATCTCTCTCAAGTCCTTGGCGCGACGTTATCTAGAACTGCATGACGAGATCGCTGACCTAGACGACATGATTGAGGCTATCGTCTCAGAACTCGCTCCCGAACTGCTTGCTCAAACAGCGATCGGTCTGAACAGCGCGGCCCAGTTACTGCTCACTGCGGGCGACAACTCCGACCGGCTGAGATCCGAGGCGAGCTTCGCGGCATTGTGCGGCGTCAGTCCAGTCCCGGCCTCTTCCGGGAAAACAGTTCGGCACAGGTTGAACAGGGGTGGGGATCGCGCGGCCAACAGTGCCATCCACATCATCGCCATCGGGAGGCTTCGATTGGATGCACGCACACAGGACTACGTGGCGCGACGCATCGCAGCCGGAAAATCGAAGCTTGAGGCTATTCGCTGCCTCAAACGCTACATCGCCCGCGAAGTCTTCGCAATCATCATGCGGCGGCACAAGGAAATCAACCAAAGCCAAATTGCGGCTTGACTCTTAGAAGGGCGTCAGTCGAATGGCAGCGCTGGCAGCGGCGCAAGCGCCCTTTTCTCCACCTCCTTGAACAGATCTCGGCGCGACTTGCCGATGTGGCGCATCGGGCGGTTGTTCAAGTCGTCAAGCAGAACCGAGATCGCGGCATTCAGATCGGCCAGACTGAAGAAGCGTCGGTTTCTGAGGCGAGCCAGTATCCAGCGCTCGACGATCAGCACGGCGCCTTCGACCTTGGCTTTGTCACGCGGCTTGCGGCTTCTGGTCGGCAGGATGGTCGTATCATAATGTTCGGCCATGGCGGCGAAGGTGGCGTTGAGCGTGGGCGCAAACCACAGCGCCTTGGCGACGCCTGCCTTCAGATTGTCGCACACGATCGCCTCCGTGACGCCGCCGAAGAAGCTCAGTGCCCGTTCCTGGCCCTCGATCCAGTCCGGTAGTTTCTGGCTGAAGCTGGCATAGCGAATGTCAGCGACGAGGCGGAAAGCATCGCCACGAAGATTTGCGCCGAATGGATGACGCCGGTCGAAGGGTCGGTGATGGGTATCGTATGGCCGGCGTAATCCGTCTGCATCACCGCGCCCGCCTCATGGCGGTTGCGGAAGGTTGCGTGAGCGCGACGTTCGAAGGTGGCAAAACGGTCGCAAAACCATGTGTAGCCGTAGCCGTCGGGACGGCTCGCCCTGTATTCCTGCCAGAGCAGCGTCAACGTCACACCCTTGCGCTTCAGCTCGGCAGAAACAGACCGCCAATTCGGCTCGACCAGGTCTTGTGGCGGTCGGCCAACCCGCCGGAAGAGATGTCGCTCCAGCGCGGCATCATCGTGCAGGCCCGCAGGCAACGGCCAGACCGAAAGTCCGGTCTCCTTCGCTCGCAGCAGATACGTCGCCACAGAGGTTTTGCTGATCTTCAGGCGTTCCCAAACGGCGCGAACCGAAAGGCCCTGTTCATGCGTCAGCTGCAGTATCGATCGAATGTCTTTCACTGTCGTCTCGCTTGCTTCCGTCTTGGCATGGCCCCTCTCAACCGATGATGAGGAGGCAATCTGCCAGAACGGCGCTTGCGAATATCGACCTATAAATCCACGTCCGAGACTGTCCCGGATTAGCGAAACACGCACCATCGACTTCACGACGGTGCTGAAGAAGGCGGAAATCGCCATCTCGATGGACGGCAAGGGCGCGTGGCGGGACAACGTCTTCGTCGAGCGGCTCTGGCGGTCAATCAAATACGAGGAAGTCTACCTACACGCCTACAAAACAGTGTCCGAGGCCCGCGTGGGAATCATCCGTAACCGCTGTTCCACCCCCACGTTGCCCGCTGTCGCCTGATCTGTGATCGAAGTTCCATGGACGAGCGATAAGGAGTTTCTCCATGGGTGCTACGTTGGAGGTTCTCACAACGCGGCGGAGCGGACGTGAGGTGCATCGTCAATGGCCGGATGAGATCAAGGCGCGCATCGTGTCGGAGAGTTTGCGACCAGGTGTGACGGTGAATGAAGTTGCGGCCCGCCACGGGCTGAAGGCCAACCACCTATCGACCTGGCGAACACTGGCACGGCAGGGCAAGCTGGTTTTGCCTGAGCCGGAGGACTCAGTCGAATTCGCGGCCGTAGTCGTCGAGACGCCCGCGCCTGAGCCGCTGAGTGTCAACCCAGTTTGCCGCACCGAGATTGTTGTCGGCCCGGTCACGATCCGTCTTGAGGAAGGTGCGTCTGTTGCCAGAATCGCCGCCATCGCGCGTGCCTTGGTGGCGACGACATGATCTTCCCCTCGAACCGCGTGCGGATCATGGTGGCGACCAAGCCGGTGGATTTCCGCAAGGGTCATGATGGCTTGGCGGCGCTGGTGAAGAACGAACTGCACAAGGACCCGTTTACGGGAACGGTCTTCGTGTTCCGGTCACGCAAGGCGGACCGGTTGAAGCTGATCTACTGGGATGGCTCCGGTATCGTCATGGCCTACAAACGGCTGGAAGAGCACACGTTCACATGGCCCGGTATCAAGGATGGATTGATGACGTTGACCCATGCCCAGTTTGAGGCCCTGTTTGCGGGCCTGGATTGGCGGCGGGTTCATGCCGTCAGGACGAGAACGCCGGAGACCATCGAATAGCTGCGACACGATGACTCAGCACGATAGATTCCGGAAGCAAAACGGATTTGGTTTTGGTAGGCTCTGGCCATGTTGGACGTTGCTAATCTTCCTGATGATGTTGCTGCCGTGAAGGCGATGCTGATCGCAGCCCAGGCACGCGAGACGGCCAAGGACGTCGCGATAGCAAGTAAGGACGAGCATATCGCTCGCAAGGACGAGCGGATCGAACGGCTTGAGAAGCTGGTCGCAGCCTTCAAGCAGGCAGCATTTGGGCGTAAATCCGAGAAGACCGATCCCGACCAGTTCGATCTGGCATTGGAGGACCTGGAAACGGCGATGGCCGCGATCCATGCCGAGGACGAGGGGGACACTCCTGCTGGAACCAAGACGACCAAGCAACGCACGACCAATCGCGGCTCCCTTCCAAAACATCTTCCGCGCGTCGAAGAGGTGATCGAGCCGGAAAGCCTGGTGTGCGCCTGCGGCGGCTGCCTGCATTGCATCGGCGAGGATGTCTCCGAACGCCTCGATGTCGTACCGGCGCAATTCCGAGTTTTGGTCACCCGCCGTCCCAAATATGCCTGCCGTTCCTGCACCGACGGCGTCGTTCAGGCTCCTGCTCCAGCGCGATTAATCCAGGCAGGGCTGCCGACGGAAGCGACCGTCGCCCATGTTCTGGTCTCCAAATATGCCGATCACCTTCCGCTGTATCGGCAGGCTCAGATCATGAGTCGTCAAGGCCTTGATCTCGACCGCTCCACACTTGCGGACTGGGTCGGGCGAGCAGCGTTCGAATTACGTCCGGTCTTCGATGCGCTGATTGCCGATCTGAAGCGTTCAACCAAGCTGTTCATGGACGAGACCCGTGCCCCGGTTCTCGATCCCGGCACGCGCAAGACCAAGACCGGATACTTCTCGGCGTTGGCACGGGATGATCGCCCATGGGGCGGTGGCGCTCCACCTGGCGTGGCCTTCACCTACGCGCCCGGTCGCGGAGGCATTCATGCCGAACGAATATTGCAGGGCTTCTCCGGCGTCCTGCAGGTGGACGGCTATGCCGGATACAACAGGCTGATCGCACCAGAGCGCGTTGGCCCAGACATTCGGCTTGCCTATTGTTGGGCACATGCTCGTCGCAAGCTGGTGGAGATCACCCGTAACGGAACAGCACCCATTGCCGAGGACGGCGTAAAACGGATCGGCGAGCTGTACCGGATCGAAGCCGAATTGCGCGGCCTTGATCCGCAGGCTCGTCTTGCTGGGCGGCAGGAACGGTCTGCACCGCTTGTCGCCGACATGCAGGTTTGGCTCACGCATAACCGCGCCCGTGTCGCTACAAAATCCCCGCTCGGCGAAGCCTTGGCCTACATTGCCAAATACTGGGGTGGTCTCCAAATCTTCCTGACCGACGGTCGCATTGAGATCGACAGCAACACCGTCGAGCGGACCATCCGGCCGATTGCACTGAACCGGAAAAACGCGCTCTTTGCGGGCCACGATGCCGGAGCAGAGAACTGGGCGGCCATCGCATCGCTCATCGAGACCTGTAAACTCAATTCGGTCGAACCGTTGGCCTACTTGACCAGTACACTCGCGGCAATCGTGAATGGCCACAGGCAGAGCCGGATCGATGAGTTGCTGCCGTGGGCATTCAAAAGGGCTATCAAGCCAGCCACTTGACGGGTTCAGCTCCACCGGCATACTCGTCGTCGTGATACAGAAGCTGGACGTGCTAAATGATCGAAGACGACGAACCCAATCTGGTGACTTCTGGCAAAAGTAAGAGGATCGTCGTTGATGGCTATCCGTTCTCCATCGACATCTTCCGACTGGAAACCGATACGACATGGACGCTTGAGGTGGTCGACCACAACAACACAAGTCACGCCTGGGACGAGCAATTCCGATCCGACGCAGAGGCACGGGACGTAGCGGTGAAAGCCATTGAGGCAGAGGGTGCCCTTGCGTTCATGCGTGGAAACAACGTCATTCCATTCCGTCAAGCGTAAACCGACGTGCTCCCAAAACGGCGCTTACAATCATCCGATATCTGAGCTTTTACAATAGCCGACGCCCACATTCATCCCTTGACCGGGAGACGCCGGATCAGGCCTACTTCAACGCGCTGACACCAATGATGGTGGCGGCATAATCGAGGCGGAAATCCACTTAGCAAAACGCCCGAAACTGTTCAGACCAACCGAACCAGCTCTGGCTCGCCGCGCCGCCAATGCGACATGCGCGGAGAATACTTTGTTAAAGAAGACGCCGAGGTGTACCCCGAGCATTAGTTCCTCACTTGTGGTCAACCACCAGTTTTTGCCTTTTCACGGTGGCCACCGAAGGAGAACCGCATGGCAGAGAGGAGCTTGTCAGCGTACAACGACTCACCTTGCGAGTTGAAGCGCTGGAAAAGCGCCGAGGAAAGAACCGGGGCAGGAACGCCGGTGTCGACGGCGGCCTTAAGCGTCCAGCGGCCTTCGCCGGAATCCGAAACCCGACCACTATATGCCGCAAGTGAGGGGTCCTGCTTTAATGCATCGGCCGCCAGGTCCAGAAGCCAGGAACTGATGACGCTACCGTGTCGCCATACTTCTGAAACCGCAGCCATATCAATATCGAACTGGTAATATTGTGGCGTTTGCAGCGGGCTGGTTTCGGCATCCGCATCCTGTGCCTTTTTGCCGGCATTAGCGGCCTTTAGAATATTCATGCCTTCCGCATAGGCCGCCATCATCCCGTATTCGATACCGTTATGCACCATTTTCACGAAGTGACCGGCACCCGCCGGGCCGCAATGAAGATAACCAAGATGGGCTGTGCGCAGGCCCTCGCTCACCTCCTGAGCAGACGTTGTGTCACCGGGAGCAAGCGTTGTGAAGATGGGGTCGAGATGGCGTACTGCCTTATCCGGCCCACCGATCATCAAGCAATAACCACGCTCAACGCCCCAGATACCCCCACTCGTCCCGACGTCGATATAATCGATGCCCTTAGCACGCAGTTGCTCCGCCTTATCCATATCGTCGTGGTAGTAAGAGTTGCCGCCATCAATAATGATATCCCCCGGCTCCATCAAGGCTGCGACCCTATCAACATTCTCGCCCGTAATAGCTGCAGGGAGCATAAGCCATGCACAAGCAGGCTTTTGAAGTTTAGACACGAAGTCCGACATGGAGCTCGCGCCGACCGCGCCCTCGGAAACAAGAGCAGCTACACTTGCGCTGTTGATATCAAATACGACACATTCATGGCCTCCTTCCAGCAGACGCCGAACCATATTTGCGCCCATCCTGCCCAGTCCCATCATTCCGATTTGCATGTGAGTTTCCTTGTAGATCCTGATGTACGTCGCGGCGTGCAGATCAGTTGGGAGGTGAGAATGTCGTGAGCACGCCGTAGGTGAGCATAAACACTACATGTGTCAGCAAGGTTCCAGCGAGTTGGAATGTTTGAAGCGCAGTCGTTAGAGCTATATGTTCAGGCTGTTATTGGATATCTTCCTCAACACGTTTCTAAGTATCAGTATCACCGAATGTCGCGACTAGGTGGGCAATAATTGCTCTTTGGAGTGACGGGACACCACCGAACAGCGTATCAGAATTTTCTGTCCTTCAAAGGAAGAAAAATGCTTGCCTCTTGGAACATTTGACAGTGGATCGACCTTTTGCACGGTGGCATCGCACCCGATCACAAGTCGAGGAGGCCTTCCAATGCAAGACCAATCTACCATTTCACCACATAAATCTCTGCCGCCGCCACGCGACCCTCATCTGCGAGAGCTCGCCAATTGCATCCAGTTTTTGTCCATAGACGCCGTTCTTCAGGCCAAGAGCGGTCACCCCGGAATGCCAATGGGCATGGCCGATATTGCAACAGCAGATAGGTGCCGGCGAGCTCAAGACCTATCCTGAAACTCAATTGACCTGCCACTGCGAAGTTCCTTGCCAAGATTGGCGAGAACAGCGCCGTTCCGACGACCAGTGTTTCTGAAGCCCATGTTAAACAGACCGGTGCCATTGCCGATTGGTATGTCTAAAGCGGCATCATACCGTCACTGCCGGATGTCACCAATGGTGTGGTTTCGCTGATGTAAGCATTCCCATAAGAAGCCGGATCTTGGAACTAATGGTGCAGTCTCCATCAGTTCATGCACCAACAGAAACGTAAGCCCGGGGGTACCTATCAGGCGCGTCTCTTTTGATCAAATATTGGAATCTCCTTATGTTTGGCGTCTGAGCAAAGTCGATCTGATGTCCGTGTGTGCATTTCTAGCTGAAACTGAGACAGCAGAGCGCTCAGCGAGAGGCTTTCCTGCGCCAGCGCGGACCCGGCCGCATTCATTTCTTCAACCATGGCTGCGTTTTGCTGCGTTGCCTGGTCCATGTGGTTCACGGCGGTGTTTACTTCGGCAAGGCCGACAGACTGCTCCTGCGCAGCGGTGGCGATCGCATCCATGTGTGTGTTCACGACCTGGACCAGTAGCTCTATTGCCGTCAGGCCTTCTCCCGTTTCGGTGACAAGCTTGACCCCTTCAGATACTGCCACAGCCGAATTAGAAACAAGCGACTTGATTTCCTTCGCGGCCTTGGCCGACCGCTGTGCCAGTTCACGAACTTCCTGGGCAACAACTGCAAAGCCTTTACCTGCTTCCCCTGCCCTTGCAGCTTCGACACCGGCATTAAGGGCCAGCAAATTGGTCTGGAAGGCGATCTCATCAATCACACCAATAATCTGGCCGATCTGCTGCGACGATTTTTCTATCCGCTCCATGGCAGCAACTGCGTTGCGGACGACCTGACCGGATTGATCAGCGCGGCTACGGGCATTACGGACCACGTCCCGCGCCTCCGATGTACGTTTGGATGTGGCCACAACGTTCGACGTGATCTCTTCTAGCGCGGCGGCTGTTTCCTCCAGCGATGCTGCCTGTTTTTCAGTGCGCTTTGCCAAGGTGTCGGATGCGTCCGAAATCTCTTTTGAACCATCCGTCACTGTTGACACCGAGTTATCGACACTCAGAAGCGCGTCTCGCAGTTGACGAACAGAAGAATTGAAATCTTCGCGTAGGTTTTCAAACTGGGGTGCAAGCGCCTCTCGAACTTCACAGTGCATGTCACCGCTGGCGAGGCGGCGAAGGCTGGCGGCAAGCGATGAAGTCGCTTGATTGAGACGGGAGTCTGCATCAGCTTCGGCCTGCCGCTGAAGTTGCAGCCGTTCATTTTCGGAACGACGACGACTAGTTTCCGCCTCTTCTTCAAGAGATTGGTTGCGCAGCGCAGCCTCGCGGAAGACTTCGACAGATCGAGCGATATCGCCGATCTCGTCTTTGCGCTCAGCAAAAGGGATACTATCCTGCGTGTTACCTGCAGCAAGGTCTGACATCCTCAGGCTGACGCGACGGATCGAACTTGAAAGCCAGCGCGCAATAGCGATCGAAAGCGCAACAGCCACTACTACGAAGGCAGCAAGAATACCCAAGTAAATAAGGAGAGACCAGTATGCCTGTTTGAGTTTCGACGCTGCGTTGGCGTGGAGGTTGTCACCTGCCTCAAGCAAAAGCTTGCCAGCAATCTCACGGCGTTCTGTCATTGCCTTCGTCCAGTTATCAATATCTGACGGCGTTGGCGAGTAGGCGACGTTCTTGGACATACTGTCGATCGTTTGTTGGGCAAAACGACCCGAAGGGGACTGCATAAAGTTATCGAGACCGTCTACAACGGAAGGATCCACAAATTCGCGCAATATTTGATCGTAGATCCTAATCTGAGTGATGACCGAGTTGAAACGAGCGAATTCCTCTAGCGATAGCGTTCCGATACTCGTATATTGAATGCCTAGTCTGTTAAGTACTAAGTAGCCCTCATTGTATTGCAGAAATGCATTATACCCCGTAACACCATGCAACAGATCGCGATCTTCCATGTTGTTCCCAGCACGTGAGGCAAGCTGAATGGATGCGGCGGATATCGGCTGCATATATTGAAGAGGCAACAGCGGACTGATCGGGCCGGCATCAATCGCGGCACGAAACTCAGAAATTCTGGAAAAGCGATCATCGAGATTCCGCTTGATTTCATTCAAAAACGGTTCGCTGTGACCAAGTGACACAACGTCATCATAGCTTGCGACTACAGTGTTATACGCATTGTCAGTGATCTCTCTCGCCTTCAGGCGCTGGTCGGTCGAAGATGCACTTTCGCCCGGAAGTGCAAGCATTAGCTTTCCTCCTGCGGACGAAAGCCGTTCAAGAGCGACCGCGTCCGATAATTTCAGATATGAAGTATAAGTTCCAAAAGTGACGATTGCACCAAGCAACATGACAGCCGCCAGTGGCGTTATAGCCAATACAGTCAATAGCGACTGAAAAGAGAAAAGTCCGATTACCCGATTCATAGTACCCCCGAGATATAACCAACTGACAAAAATGACTTCGGCGAATGTCGTTGCAATATGCGGTTATAACCTTAAGTTTTCACTTCAGATTTGTAAATTCATCCGATATAATGACCTATTTTATAAAGTTTGTTCTTCGATAAATATGGTCTCTACCTTTGCGGACCCTCGACCACGGAGAAATTAACAACATGATCGCAGAAACTGACAGAGGAAACAGACTGGCCGGTTCGGTGATGCATGTCGAAAACGATGCGTTTGAAAGGATGACCGAACGGCGATGATTCTCCTGCTTTCAAAGCACGGAACATAAAGCACTGGCACAGGCTCAGAACCACAGCGCATCAATAGATGTCCGCTGAATCGATCAGAGCGAAGAACATCACATCCGTAGGGATTGAATTGATCAAATAGACTACGCAAAGGTGAGGATAGCTGGGAACAACAGGCGGTACGGTAGTTTCAGGAATTTGACCCAATGGTCGACCAACGGCAGATTGATAAGAGCCGTCCGCTCAGCCCGATCGGCTCTCACAAACCTCCAACGTCGCGACGGGGCCATTCTTCACTCGGACGAATCGATCAGCCCTGATTGATCCCGCGCAACATGGCCCGCTTCTATACGCTTGCGCTGCAGCCGAAGCTGTTCGGCAGCGTCTTCGTCATCCGTAACTGAGACAGGATCGGGACTCTGCGGCAAATAGCAAGACCTACGATGACGGCGATACCGCAGGCTTGCTTGCCGCCGCATCGCAATAGCAACCACCACCACCGATATCGCTGAGAGCACAGGAAAACCAGAAAGCGGGTTCTTGCTGGTTCATGCTCCTTGTAGGCAACTCAAGAGGGCCCGCCTGGGTCGCGAAGCCGATAGCTGTAATTCTCAGTCGCGGTATTGGGACCAAATTAGCTGGTAGCCACCCTCGCCTTCGACTTCCGAGGGTTGCGTAGATCGCTCAGGCGGAGCCAGGTAGACCGAGAGATTTCGGCAGTCAAAAAATAAGTTGTCTTGCTTAGATCGCCCAGCCGTCACTCAAAGGAGCAAAGATCCCCTCCAATACGGGCGGCAACTCAGCGGACCTCCACGTTACGGGTCAAACTGTCTCGCTTAATCAGGCCTTCACCCAGATCAGCAATGCCCGACTGCGTCGCAAAATGCCACAGAATAGCCTGCGTAGTGGTGTCTCCAGGAAAACGGACGATGGTCCCGCGACCAAACTCGGCGATTTGACTTTGCTTGCGCCGGCCCAACCTTGCGCGCAAAAGTGCCGGCACGCCAGATGGGACGCCCATGAAATTGCAAACCCGGGCCGCGCTGAAAGGCTGAACCCAATGGTTTGGCGACGCTTGCATGCGCTAGCGACCCTGACCATCCACAATGGGAAAAGTTCTTGGCGCTCACCAGAACGCGATAAACGCGGTCGAAAAACGCCCCGACCCGATGGCGCCCTTCCCGTGATCTGTGGATTGAAAGGCACAAACACGGCGGCCGCATCCCTCAGGCGCGGCTGCCAGCGTTCGGGCATCAAACGCCGATCTTGCCGCCGCCAGCCTTGGTGATGACGACGACCGAAGGGCGAACCGGCATGTCGTCCTTGAAGTCAGGCCAACGGGTCGAGAGATCCTCGTAGTAGGACAGACGGCCGAAGCCGTCCCAGTCGTCCCCGCCGTCTCCCGGATGCTGAACAGCGACGAAGGCCGTCTGCATATCGGGCAGAAGCAGCGGACCGCACATCTCGGCACCGACCGGAACCCGGAAGAACAGCTTTGACGTTCCGCGCGCATCACCCGTCGTGTCGACGGCAAAGAGGCCATCCGTGCGGCCGGTACCAGACGGCGAGTTTCCGTCGGTGGACACCCAGAGGCGACCATCTGCGTCGACGGCACAATTGTCCGGCATGCCGAACCAGCCGTTCTTCGTGGTTTCCGTCGAGAACGTCGCGCCGACATCGGCGACGGAGGGGTCCCCACACTTCAACAGAACTTCCCAAGTGCCCGTTGTCGCGGTGAAGTCGCCATCGGCCTCGGCGATCTCGATGATATGTCCGAAGACATTCTTGGCGCGCGGGTTTGCGGCGTCGATCTCGTCGCCTTTGCGCTTGCTATTGTTGGTCAGCATGACGTAGACGCGGCCGTTGGCGGCATCTGGGCCAACGTCTTCTGGACGGTCCATCTTGGTGGCTTCCAGAAGGTCGCCGGCGCGGCGGGTCTCGATCAGGACGTCGGCCTGGCTCTTGAAGCCATTGGCCTCCGTCAGCGGACCGACGCCATGGGTGAGCGGCAGCCAGGCGATTGTGCCGTCCTCGGCGAACTTCGCGACATAAAGCGTGCCGTCGTCCAGAAGGTTCATGTTGGCCACCCGATCGTCCGGATTGAATTTGCCCGCCGTCACGAACTTGTAGACATAGTCGAACCGTTCGTCGTCGCCGAGATAGAAGACGACGCGGCCATCCTTGGCGACGATCGACTCGGCACCCTCATGCTTGAAGCGGCCGAGGGCGGTGCGCTTCTTCGGCACCGACATCGGGTCCATTACGTCGACCTCGACAATCCAGCCGAAGCGGTTGGCCTCGTTCGGCTCCTTGGACACGTCGAAGCGCTCGTGGAATTTGCCCCAAGCATAGGTGCCCTCCGGCAGGCCCAGACGCTTGTAGTTGGCGGCTTCTGGATGATCGGTCGGCAGTTCGCCAATGAAGTAGCCGTGGATGTTTTCCTCGGCCATGATATAGGTGCCCCAAGGCGTGACGCCGCCGGCGCAGTTATTGATCGTGCCGTAGACCTTGGTGCCGCTGGCGTCGGCCGCGGTCTGCAGGCGGGCATGGCCCGCAGCCGGACCGCAGATGGCCATTTCGGTCGTTGAGGTGATGCGGCGGTTCAGCGCGCCGCCGCGGACCACCTGCCACTTGCCGCCGTCCTTGCGGATCTCGACCACGGTGCCGCCATGTGCGGCCATTTCGATATCGACGCGCGTCCGGTCGGCCGGCGAGATCTCCAGTTCCTTCACCGTCTTGCCCGATTCATTCTTATTGTCTTTCTCCACCACTTTCACGATACCCGGAAACATCAGGTGTTCGTTAGTATATTCGTGGTTGACGACGAGGATGCCGTGCTCCGATGAGCCGTTGAGCGGAACGAAGCCGACATAGTCGTTATTATAGCCGAACTGGCGGGCTTGGCTTTCCGGCGTCTGGTTCTTCGGGTCAAAGGCTGGCGAATCGGCAAAGAGCGGGTCGCCCCAGCGCAGCAGTATATCGGCGTCGTAACCCTCAGCGATGTGATGCTTCTCGTCCACACCGGCCTCGACCTCGGGGAAAGAGAAGGCCGAGCCGGAGGTGGCGCGGGCATTGTCGGCCGTCATCAGCGCGAGTGGGCTGACCGTTGCGGAGATAGCCGACACGGCAAGACAGCCCTTCAAAAGGCCGCGGCGCGAAAAGCGACGCGAGATAATCTCGCCCATGGTCGCATTGTCTGTGTCGTTATGGCCATCGCCATCGGCTTCCTCCAGTTGGGACGTCGGGAACATGCTCTGCGAGAGTTGGGTCATGCCATCAGATCCTCGTGCTGGCCGCATGATCCGGGATGATCATAGGCGTAGGGGGCAGCCTAGAGGATTGCTGGCAGCACCCCTCTCAGCCGGTACAATGTACCCATACGAGTCCAAGATTACACTTTTGCGACAGTCTAAAATCCCAGTAACCATCATTGAGGTGAATGTGCGGAACCGACATCAGTACGGCGTCTCGCATGTCGGGAACCAAGAGATTTGTGCCGCTCGATGATGTCGTTCGCCAAGATTATCTTCGATATATAGAGAGCCGTATGCGCTAAAATGTGCACGTACGGTTCGGGCAGGAGAAGCGCATCTGCGCTTCTCAATCCACTCGCCACATGGCCGGGCTTTGCTACGTGGCCCTTGTCATCGACGTCTTCGCTCATCGCATCATTGGATGGCGGGCGAGCAGGACGGCGCATGCTGGCGTTGTCCTCGATGCCCTTGAGCAGGATCTCCATGATCGGCGTTGCTCATGGCGGTGTCCCTTTGCATCACTCGGACGGGGGCGTCCAAGGCAGATTCAACTGATTTGAGCAGTCCGTCGAGAGCCTCTGCAGGGGTGCGCCAGTCCAGCGTCGTGCGGGGCCTGGTGTCGAGCGCAGGTACGACAGCTCTGAGTTCATTTGCCCCATGCCTGTTCAGGTCCGTACCCTTGGGAAAGCATTGTCGCAGTAAGCCATTGGTGTTTTTCATTGCTCCCGCGCTGCCAGAGGCTCTGAGGTTCGCACAAGTAGATATAGAGGCCAGTGTCGGTCCGAAGCTGTGCGTGCCGAGCCATCTCGGCACCCTGATCCCAAATCAAGGATCGGCGCAGATGCGCCGGTAGTTCCATGATGATATCGGCGATCGCATCACGGACCGCTTCGGCACCATGCCCAGCAAGGGCTGGTCCGTTTTTTAACAGACTTTTCCAACCCGTGGCGTTCCATACGTGGCAGGTGTAGAAGCATCGTGAACCGAGTTGTTCGTTCGACCAGCGTGCCTATCGCTGAACGCCGAGACTCAGAATGAAATCACCCTCCCAATGGCCAGGTACA
Source organism: Agrobacterium sp. DSM 25558 (assembly GCF_900100825.1). Taxonomy (NCBI): domain Bacteria; kingdom Pseudomonadati; phylum Pseudomonadota; class Alphaproteobacteria; order Hyphomicrobiales; family Rhizobiaceae; genus Agrobacterium; species Agrobacterium sp. DSM 25558. Next base: position 39,488 of record NZ_FMUD01000017.1, read on the forward strand.
GCTCTGTCGCCGATCTCCGCAGGAGGGTCGCTGATCATCAATGCATCCCCGAGAAAGGATTTGCCACGGTTGCGAGCACGTTCACGGGGTAAGCGCAGCGACCGTCAGAGCGCAAGCAGGCCAATAATTCTCGCTTCAGAGCGCCGCGGCCCTGGATAAAAAGCGACTGATAGATGGCTTCGTGACTGATTCGCATGGCCGGGTCCTCAGGGATGTCCAGTCTCAGACGCCGCGCAATCTGTTCGGGACTCCAGGCTTTGGACCAGCGTCGAGTTCGCCGATGAACGGCCCGCCGCCCTTTCCATACCACGACAGGACCCTCAAAGGCGATGCCGTCAGGGGTTCCAATGAGGCCGGCGAGCCGGGTCATGAACGTAGTCACGAAGTACCAGGTTGGTTGCAAGCTTTGCGGCTTTCGGCCGTCGTGCTGCCCGATCAGCATGCCACTGCGCGGTAATGGCCCAGTAGTCGAAGTCGCCGCTGCATGTCGCCGAATTGCGCCTGATCTCGCGCAAGATTTTACTGGGCGTTCGACATAGCTTCCATGCGATGGCACGAATGCCACTGCCGCGAGCACATTCCAATGCAATTTCCTCCCGTACGCTGAACGTCAGGCTGCGGTTTTTGACTGGTGTTGCCGAAGGTGAAAGATGTGTGGGAGGCATGCCACATGAACTCCGAAACCATCGGTTCCCAATGGGGGCAGAGACGCCAGCTTTCACGGTGGCATCCTCGCTGGATGTCGACCATCAGGTTGCCCAGACACCGGCCGAGATGTGACTTCATAGGAGCTTAACGGTCAGCGTACCATCACAGTCCTGTTCTTTTCGATCGGTGTCTGGGTCATTCTAACGGAAAGCCACTCAATGGATCACATTATCGTCGGCGTCGATACCCACAAAGCTAACCACATCGCTGTTGCCATCAATGGAAACGGTGCGCGTTTGGACACCATGACGATTCCGGCGTCACGGTGAATAGTGGTCAGACAGCAACCTCTGTAATTTTGATTCCTGTTGTGGGGAGAGAGAGGTCTTCAACAGCCGACCTCGGACATCTTGCAACTCTGCCATCACTTTGTCAGGCTGTACTTTGCGAATAAGAATGAAAAGCGCTGAGCTGTTAAGGGGAATGGTCTCGCCTAGCGACTTGATGAAGTCGTCATCAATACCATAATCGCTCAAAGAGCCTGCTAGTGCGCCAGTCCCAGCTCCAACTACTCCGCCGATTGCTAGCCCTGCCAATGGGTTAAGGAATAACAGTCCGATCAAGCCTCCCCAGATAACGCCAGATAGCATACCTGAGCTCGCTCCGAGCGCCGTGAGATTAAAGCTTTGCTTGATGTCGATTTTCCGCTCGTTGTCACGCGTGACGACAACAGCGTCTTCCAGATCAATCAAGTACTCTTTTCCCAACCCACGAAGCCTTGACAGGACATTTTCGGCCTCTGTCAAATCGTCAAATCCAATTACAACGAGTTCTGCCATGATGTATACTTCCGTTCTGAAATTTTAGCTCTATTCTTTGGCTTGGCGATTGAAGCGTAACTTATTGTCGGCAATAGCATAGACCGGTGTTGCTCCTACGACGCAAGCCCATTCAGAACGACGGTCCAGGCTGCTGCCCGGACACGTCGCTAGGAAAACTCAGGTCCTATTGAGCAGGCGTGTCGAAAGCCGCCACGGTGTCGAAAACGAGCCCGTCCTCGACCGTCTTCAGCTTGGCGTTTACTTCATAGAACTTGTTCTCGTCGAGAAGCTTGGCGGCATCATCGACGCCGGTTATTGTTTGGTTGAGAGGCAACGCAGCAATGGTTGTGGAAACATCGATGCCAGCAAGCCGCAACGTCTCGACTGCCTTCGACCGTTCGCCTTTTTTCAGGTGCTCGTTGGCCCTCGCAACAGCCTGTTGCTTCTCAGGTGTCGCAACGAAGTCCTCCTCGAGCGTGAACTGACCGTCGATCGGAATCCATGCCGTTTGCGCAGACGCATCAGCTGTCTTACTCTTGGCTGCAGCCGGAGCGCTTGCCGGTGGCTTCATGGCGGCCTCAGCCTTCAAGAAGATGCTGTCATCGGCCTTGGCCTTTTTTAATGCGCTTTGCGCCTCAGCGACCAGCTTCTTCGCGGTGGCCGGATCGGCATCGAAGACGGCGATGCGCGCTAGATGAATGTCGCGGAAGGCGGCGATGCCATCTCTCGACAGTTTAGTGAAATCCTTCTGCGCCGTTACTTCCTTGGTAACGGGTACCTTTGCTGTGTCAGCCGCATACGCTAGGGAGCCGGAAGCAACCGTGGTTGCAAGGATGGCGGCAAACAGGGTCGACATTTTCATGATTAAGGTCCTTTGTTTCTCTTCTGTCGCCTGAGGCTAGAAAGAGGTTGCTATTGGGGCAGCTTGGAGTGCCATCAGAAGAACCTTAAGTCGCAACTTTCGCTCCATTCGCGAAAGGCGAAGATTCGATACCAATTCGCTATCAAAGGAGGGACACATATCAGTCCGATGTCGTGCCGGATCCATTGTTGCCATGATGCGAGAACAAGCTAGCGATGCGCCGTGCGACATCGCCCATCTTTCGTGTCGCAGTTTTTTCGGGATTGCGACTGAGCATGACGAGCGATGCGGACGGTTCACCGGATCGGATTGACTTCATTACGATAAGATCGGACAATACACCTTCCATGGAAGCGGGAACGAAGGTGATTCCTGCTCCCCCTGCGACGAGCATGAGCGCCGCCATCTTCTGCGGGGCTTGGTGAGCAATCTTCGCGGAAATGCCAGCAGCTTCGCAGGCCGTAAGTATCGCATCGTGAAGGACTGGCGCGTGGCTACGCTCTATGATGACGAAAGATTCCTGCGCAAGGTCATCCATCGCCACGTCAGGAGCTGTGGACAAACGATGGTTTCGCGGAACGGCTAGAAGCATTGGCTCATCAAGAAGACGCCGGACGATAAAACGATCGTGCGTATTCACTCTGAACCGCACGAAAGCAAGATCTACCTCCCCCTCCGCCACAGCTTCGCAGAGCCGGGCCGTTTCGTCCTGATGCAGTCGAATGTCGATAAGTGGTGCCTCCTGCCGGTAAGCCCTCAAGGTGGATGCCACTAGCGAATTAGCCGCCGTCGCACTGGTGACTCCGATGCGAAGAACTCCCTGATGCACACCGGAAGACTTTCGAACACGCTCTATCAATCCTGACGCCATCGCGACAATCGGGGTTGCCTCAGCTTTCAAGAGTCGCCCAACCTCAGTCAACTCCACGCTACGTGGCAAGCGCACGAAGACACGTTCCCCGAGCTGCTTTTCCAACTCCATGATCTGATGGCTGAGAGGTGGCTGCGTCATTCCAAGACGGTCAGCAGCTTCGCGAAAACCACCCGCTTCGGCAACCGCCAGGAAGTAGCATAATCTCCTTATTTCAATCATAGGATATCACCATAAAAAACACATCGTCCTCGGCTATTATCTTATTTATAAACTTTTCATCAAGTTACGGTTTGTACATAAATTTAGACAAAAAACGTGAGACATTACTCATAATTTCTTCTCAGTTATACTCGGGGACATATCGTGGTCGAGTGGATATGCCATTCGGCTTAGCCCTCACAGATCCGGTCGGGGATTTCCCGCGCCCCGGCTCTTCCCGAGAGTATCCCGCGTCATCTCCATCCCTTTCGGCCGAGCTAGCATCTGAACGCTTGCGCGCCGCGGCATTGCTGCTGGAAACCTGACGGGACCGTCAGGCTGTTGGGGGGATGCGGACGAAAACTTGGACCACCAGGAGGTAGTTCATGTATTCCTACGCAGACAGACTTCGAGCCGTTGAGCTTTACATCAGGCTTGGCAAGCGACTAAACGGGACCATTCGCCAGTTGGGTTATCCCACAAAGAATGCGCTGAGGGGCTGGTACCGCGAATACGTACAACATATCGACCTGCGTATTCAGCCGGTATCTCAAGCGCCGAAGTATTCCGAGTGTCAGAAGCAGGCGGCACTTGAGCATTACCGCACCCATGATCGTTGCATCTCTGTGACGATGAGGGTGCTTGGCTACCCTGGTCGAGGAACTCTCACCGCATGGGTCCGGGAGGCCTTTCCGGAGACGCGAGCATTTGCTCTCTTGCCCAGCATCAAGGCGTATTGCGGCGCGACTCCAACCGAATGATCATCCTTCTTCGGCAGGCCGGTGTCATCAATTTCCAGAAACGCATCGGATGCGCCAACGATCCTGTCCGCCTGCAGCGCGAGCTCGGCCTCAAGAGGAACAGCATCCCGAAGGCCGTCGGAAATGAAATGGTGGAGGCGGTCATACTGGCCTGGAGCGAACCGTTCCGCCATCGGCCCAATACCTTTGCGGTTTCCGGGGCCGATAAATCCCGAAACATAAAGTGGACACATCTGTCGTCATTTCTTGTGTCCAAGCTTTTCCAGAAACGGCCGCAAAAGGGCTGAAATCTCCGTATCCCAATCCACCATATCGCGCCCCGAAAATGAAAGCGCAAATCATCTCAAACCTGGCTTGCCCGAATCTGCCAAAGTAGTGCTAGTCGGTATTGCTGTAGACTGGCAGCCGCCTTTCAGGCAAAATGGAGCGCCCAACGACGGTGTGTCGATTTGAGCGGATGCGAACTGACGACCCATACGCCCGACTCTGCGCGCTTCGGACTACCTCAAGCGGCTTGTTCATGAGTGCCTCCTAACTCGATGAGCCGCGTCGAAACCCGTTCTGCAAGATCCCGATCGTGGGTCACCAACAGAACCGCTAGCCTGGTCTCCTCAACGATCTCTTGGAGGAACGTGATGACGTCCTTTTGGCTGACGGGATCAAGGCGAGACGTCGCTTCATCGGCAAAGAGGAAGGCGGGGTCGAGCAGAAGCGCGCGCAGGAGGGCAAAGCCCTGTAGCTCCCCGGCGGAAACCTGTCCCGGAAGACGATCGAGCAAGACATCCTGCAAACGCAGGCGTCTAGACAGGTCTTCGATTTCCCTCCAGTCCTTGCCATGCAAACGCGCCAGATCCTTCAATCCCTTGCGGATAGTCTGACGCTGTGCGAAGGCCGCCGATGGATCCTGGTAGAGCTTCTGGAAACGGAGTGGCGACAGCTTCTCGTCTCTGACGACCGCACCTGCATCGGGCCTGGTCAGGCCCAGCAGAACATTGCCGATCGTCGTCTTGCCGCAGCCGCTTGGACCGACGACGGAGCCGATCTCGCCTGCGGCAACTTGAATATCGAACCCGGAAAACAGCACCTTGTCACCATAACGCTTTTCCAGGCCCTGCGCTGAGACAACGGTTGCCGGACGCCGACCGCGTGCGCCGCTCCCATTGCGAAGGTTCAGCAGCAAGAAGTGCCTTGGTGTAGACATGCTCCGGTGCTGCGAGCAGCGCTTCGGCAGTCCCGTACTCGACCAGCTTGCCATCAAGCATGACCCCGATCGTGCCACCGAGCGACCTCGCAACCGCGACATCATGGGTGATGGTCAGGAGCAAGCGCCCCGCCCCGACTTCGTGCCTCAGCCGTGCCGTCAAAGAGTCCCGCAGCGCCGTGTCGAGACCTTTTGTCGGCTCGTCGGCGATCAACAATTCAGTATCGGCCGCATGGGTCATCGCGATTGCCGCCCGCTGACCCATGCCGCCCGAGATCTGAAACGGATAGAGAGCCGCGGCCGAGGAAAGGGAGACCTCAGCGAGATTTTGGCTGGTGGCAGCCAGGCTATCTCGTTCTGTCTTACCCTTGACGTAGCGGTGAACCTCGGAGACCTGCGCGCCCACGCGCATCGTCGGGTCCAGCGCCAGCCATGGCTCCTGCGGCAGGAGCCCGATGCTTCGGCCCCAGCGTTGGTGCCTCCCCTTGAGCAGCGTCGATTTGCCCGATCCATTTGCTCCCGCGATTGCGGTCAAGGAACCACGCTGAACGTCCCCGCTCAGATGATGGACGGCCGCATGGCCTTGATAGCCTAGCGTAAAGTTTTTGAACTCAAGACAAATATCGTTCATCGCGTCCTCGGGGATTGACAGCGACTGCTTAGGTAATGTTATTACGTTCGTCAATTGAAAATGTAACGGTATAACATACGAACTTCTTGAATGGCGTACCTTACTAGGGAGAGAACCCATGACACAGCAAAAGCCTGAGCCAATCCCGGTGACCGTTCTGACAGGCTATCTGGGTGCCGGTAAAACCACACTTCTCAACCGGATCCTGACCGAGCCGCACGGCAAGAAGTTCGCCGTGATCGTCAACGAGTTCGGCGAGGTCGGGATCGACAACGATCTGATTGTCGAGTCCGATGAAGACGTCTTCGAGATGAACAATGGCTGCATCTGCTGCACGGTGCGAGGTGATCTTATCCGCATCATCGAAGGATTGATGCGACGCCCCGGCCGCTTCGACGGCATTCTTATTGAGACGACCGGATTGGCGGATCCGGCACCGGTGGCTCAGACCTTCTTCGTCGATAAAGACGTGAGGTCGAAAACGCGGCTGGATTCGATCATCACAGTGGTGGACGCCAAACATCTTTTGGAAGAAGTCGACAGAGCCCATGAGGCGCAGGAACAGCTAGCCTTTGCCGATACAATTATCCTCAACAAGACCGATCTTGTCAGTGATGACGAAATCTTTGCTGTGGATCAACGCATCCGGCGGATTAATCCCACCGCCAGCATCATCAGGTCGCAGCGCTGCGACGTTGACATATTAAGCCTTCTGGACCGCAAGGCATTCGATCTCGACCACATTCTGGAGATCGAGCCAGACTTCCTGGACGAGACCCATGAGCACGAGCACGACGAACACGTGACGAGCTTTTCGCTTGTCGAGCGCCAGCCGATGGATCCGGGCATGTTTCTAAACTGGTTGCAGTCGACGGTCCAGGCATTCGGCATGGATATGCTGCGGATGAAGGGAATCATTTCCTTCGCCGGCGACGCCGATCGCTTTGTCGTCCAAGCCGTCCACATGCTGTTGGAAGGTGAACATCAGCGGCCGTGGAAAGACAGCGAGGAGCGCGTGACACGCTTGGTCTTCATCGGCCGCGATCTCCCGAAAGATATCATCACCGACGGCTTTGCCAAATGCCGTGCGGTTCGACAGGCCGCCGAATAGCCGCGCGCGCCAAACGCGAAAAAAGTTTAACACGAGGAAGGAACCCGAGGTGACTGTCTCTCACCAGAAACCGTTTGCTGGCTGCTGTAGCCGCAAGCGTGGTCTTTGCTGCATCCGGCGCTTTTGCCGATAAAGATCATGCGACCTAGGAGGCTTGGCGTCTGTTTGTTGTGAACCATACGAACCGGGTCGTGCGCGTCATAGACTTCGAAAACGGTAAGGAACTCGGGCGTTACAACGTTAAGGGATACGCATCGCTCACCGCAAGTGCATCAGGTCAGACGGTGTTTGCCGGCCAGACAGAAGCCGATGTCATTCACGTCATCAGGACTGGCATCAATTTTTCCGACATGGAGAGCACCGCGACCTGGAGATTTCCGAACCGGCCCTTTTCCCGGTGACATTCGAAGGCAAGCGTTCCGGCCACGTCGTGCCGCATGATGGTCATCTCGTGCTGTTCTACGATCGGACCGACACGGAGGAAATCGTTGATGAAGCCGACATTCTTGATGGAAAAGTCGAGAAGCGGATTGTCGATACGATCAAGCCTCATCGCGGCGTGGCGGTGACAATGGGGCGGTTCGGGCTTGTTTCCGTGCCGAACAAGGAAGTCCAAGGATGATTGCCCGCAGCAGAACCTCAATCCAAAAATCTTGTCTCAGTGCATTCAGCAGGAAAGGTGCCACGCCAAGCACGATGAGGATGCTAATTGCCGCCACGAGGTCGCGATCCACAACGCCGCCTCTGACGCCTTGCCGCGTGGTCGAGAGCTGTGCTGGCGCTAAAATTTCTCAAGGTGTCTGCGTCATCGCGTCACCTGTTCGCCAGCGGGAAAAGGCCCGTGGGCCGGAAGATCAACACAAGGGTCATGGTAAGATAGATCAGGATGGAGGTAAGCGACGGCCCGGCCGATGATGCTACATCGGGCGAGAAGACAGCGCCAAGTAGAGACGGCAGATAGGCACGTCCGAGCGTATCGATCAGGCCAGCGCCGAATGCTACATAAAGGCACAGAAGATCGAGCCGATACCACAGATAATGATGACCACCATTGACAGGATGACGATCTGGTTTTCTATGCCAATAGAGGTGCCGGTAATCGGCGCTACCATGAAGCCGGCGATAGCGGCAAGGACCGCACTAATGGAAAAGACGAGCGCGAAGACCACGCGCGTCTCGATGCCGAGCGCCCGGGGCTATTTCCTCGTTAGAGGCCGAAGCCCGCACCATGATGCCGACCCGCGGTCGGGCAATCACCTGCCAGAGCCCGACCGCCACCAGAGCAGCGACGACGACGATGAAAAGCCTGTAGGATGGCAGCGTAATTCCGCGCAATCAGCCATTCGGCAACAAAGCCGAGGAATGGCGTCCCGGGAAGGGCTACCAGCATGCCCAGTATGAACAAGCCAGCAGCGATGGAAACCGTGGCGCATATATACGCCCCGATCATCTAGAAAACGCCATGTGCCAGGTTGATGAAGTCCATTATGCCGAAGACCAACGACAGGCCGGCAGCCAGCAAGAACAGGATCAGCCCGAACTGGACCCCATTCAAGATTTGATTGGCAAACAGGATGATATCCATTGTCTCCTCCTGAGGCAGCGCCCTTCCGGACGCGCTCTTCAGTCCGGGTTGCGGTAGTCGTCCACGTATGGGTCTGCCAAGCCATGCATTTGCGGGCCGTCCGATCGCAGGCTCCATGCACAGCTAACCTCTGCCGCGCCTTCCAGGCTACGATATCGATCAATTGGGAAACGGTTGCGGCCAAGCTTGTATCGGCCTCGCACAGAGTCGTAATCGGCCTTGGCAAGGGCTGCCCGGACGGCATCCGTCGCGGCAATGTCGCCGCCGGCCTGCTCCACCGCCGCTTTCAGGTAGGGAATGGCATCATCCGCCGCTGCGACATAATTGGACGGGACTTGACCATATTTCGCGTGGAAATCGGCAATAAAACGTTTGTTGGCAGGAGTATCGATGTCAGGTGACCAGCAATCCGCCGAGCCTGTTCCGAGAACAGCGGCGATCTTGGCTGTGAATCGGCAGGGGTCTCTATGCCGATACGCACGATAACGCCTTGTTATTTTTTACGTTGACGGGGTCATTTCTGTATGCCTAATCACAGACAGCGCTACAGAAGAGATATCAGACTGTTCGCGTCAGTCACTTGGGTCTTCACAGTTGCACTTAATCTGAGATTCTCGGCCGATAGAATCTCAAATTAAGTGCTAAACGGGAAAACAACTGTGGCAATCTCACGGTTAACTGCCAAACGACAAAAAGGCACGAACCGGGTTTCGGCCAGCATGCTTATGGAAATTGCTTGCGCGCTACATGTGGACGTACGAAGCTTTTTCGACGGCATCGACACTCAGAACAGCGGGCAGTTACGCCATCACACCAGCAGCGTGCCAGCAGAGTTGCCTGTCACGCGTGAAAACGTCTCGCTCAATCAGGCTTTTGCCCGGATAGCTGACCCCCGGCTTCGGCGGAAAATCGTTGACCTCGTCCGGGCTGTTGCCGGCTCGAATACTACAAACGACGAAGAACACCTAAGAGACCCCGCCGAGTAGCCGCCGCAAGCGTTTCATCAGGAAAACAGCCGGGTGGGCGATGGCCCCGCCAGTTGCGTCGTTTGTCGAACAGCCTCTGAAAACATGTCCGGCATGAAGCGTCAAGGGCGGACCTGCCAAAGGACCAGTTTATCTCGTAATTTCACCCATCCCGCGATGCCGCGCCGACAAACCGAGAAAGGTGCTGAAGGCAAAGATAGAGAATCCAATAGCCAGCCACAGCGCAGCGCGTGGCCCACAGGAGGTCATGATGGCAGCGAAGATCGGCGGCGCCACCGCGAAAGAAAGATTTAAATACTTGTTCTTTACAGGACGCTTTGTTTGACAAAGCGATCGGAGGGAATATTGCTTGTGGCCAACCGCACTTAGGATAATTTCTAAGAGCCTGACTGCATGCTGTACGCTTCGCAAACCGTTGTTCGTCAAACCAGTCTATGGCCGTTTGGAGGTTTTAGGACGTCACAATCTCGGGAAACGACCAGCTCGTTAGAAACTCTGGTATGGCACTGGAATCCATTGGGCGGGAAAAGAGATAACCTTGCCCCACATCGCAGTTCCATTCCTTGAGCATTTTTAGTTGCTGGATTGATTCCACACCCTCTGCCACCACTCCCATGCCAAAGCTCTGCGCAAGCTCAATGCAGGTATTAACAATGACGGCGGCTTTACGATGTTCACACATATCAGTCACAAATGATTTATCGATTTTCAACCACCCCACCGGAAAGCTTCTCAAATGCATCAAGGAGGCGTATCCTGTGCCAAAGTCATCCAACGCAATCGCGATGCCATCCTCGCTCAGCGAACGCAAAGCGTTTCCGATATCGCCAGATCCGTCTCCAAGAAATACTGTTTCTGTGACTTCTAATTGAAGAACATCAGGTGAAAGCCCGTGCTCTTGAAGGCATCGATGAATGTGTTTCGCTAAGTCGCCGCTAGTGAACTCCGCAGATGAGATGTTAATTGCAATGGCTCCGAATGGTACACCCAACTTTGTCCATGCCGCCATGTCCGCCAGTACAAGCTGACGCATACGATGTCCGATCTCAACCGACAGTATCGGATCAGCGAAGGCGTCCCAAATCGATTGAGGCGTCTGTATGCCCAGTATCGGGTGGCGCCATCGAAGTAAGGCCTCAAAACCAATGATCACGCCGGACCTAAGGCATACTTTGGGTTGATAGTAAGGCACGATCGAGTTGGTCTCAAGCGCTTGACGTGCGCGGTCGAGAACTTCGATTTTAGCTTCGAGTTGCTCCCTAAATGCCCGTTTGTATAGTATAGTTCTGTTCCGACCCTCAGCCTTTGCGGCGTGCAGAGCCAAGTCAGCACTCCTGAGAATTTCCGTTGGCGAGCTGGCGTGATCAGGAAACACGGTAAGCCCGATACTGGCGGAGCACTTAAAAACAGCGCCATTAGCCGTAACAGGTTGACATAAATTGTAATTCATACTCTCCGCAAGAAGGGTCAGTCGCGTCAAATCACTAGCATCGTGGATCAGTATCGCGAATTCATCGCCACCTAGCCTAGCCAACATGTCAGGCGCATCAATAAGTGATGAAAGGCGTTCGGTAACGGCAACGAGAAAAGAATCGCCAACATTATAGCCGTGGATATCGTTAACCCGCTTGAAGTCATCAATATCAATTATCATGAGGCCGCTACGTCCCCCATTGGCTTTCACCGCATTGACAGCCGCTTCGAGCGTAGTCGTAAACAGCACGCGGTTTGGAAGGCGCGTCAGAGAGTCATGAGTCGTGGTCCACAGTAATTCCTCCTCCAGATGAGCAAGGTACTGAGAATACTTGCTTAATTTTAACCTCTTCCTATTCAAACGTACCTGGTTCACAATGAGAGTGGCAAGTTGAGCGAGGCGGTCACAATCTTGAGGTGAGAAGGATCGAGGCTCGTAAGCAATAACGCATAAGGCGCCAAGTTTTAGTCCAGGATCAATGTCAAGAGGCGCACCAGCATAAAAACGAATGTCAACGCCAGCAGATCCTATAGCGTTAAAAGTAAACCGATTATCTCGAAGCGCATCTGGAACAACCAAGACACCATCTGCAAGGATCGTGTAGTTGCAAATCTCCGTCAGAGGAGTCAGCTCAACATCTGGATTTAACCCACTCTGCGCCATTAGCCGCTGATTCTCAGCATCCGAAAATATGACGGCGGCAACTGGTACGGAGAACATTTTGCACGCCAGCTTGCAGATTTGATCCATGGCCGGATAATGTCCGGATGCTAAGGTCTCAAGTTCATGCAAAACGTGCGGGCACTCTTGTTCAAGGTCGTTTAGTTGCGGCATGTTCGTCAATTTTCCAATTGTAATGATTGTAACTAAATTTCCTCATAGCGAGCCTCCGAGTGCTGGAAAGAATGGTCTCGCTAAGAGAAGGATCCGGAAGCCAGCAAAAGCCCCGGATCAAGTTTGAGAAGTTATTCCTCCGCGATGCGCAACGCGCGATATTTCTAGAAGCTGGCACGGATCACGTCCTTTGGAAGATTTCTCCCGATGAATACGAGGCGAGTAACGCGCTCCTCACCCTCTTTCCACGGCCGTTGGCTACCGCCCTTGAGGAGCATGTGGACGGCTTGAATGACAAATCGATCATTGTCTCCGGCAAAGGAGATGATGCCTTTCATCCGCAACATATCGAGCCCAAATGCCTGCACTGTCGACTGCATCCAGTGGATGAACTTTTCAGGATCCATCGGCTCGCGCTCCACCAGCGAGAAGCTGGTGATATGGTCGTCATGTTCGTGATCGTGTTCCTCATCGAAGAAGTCCGGCTCAACCTCCAGAACCCGGTCAAGATCAAAGGCGCGGCGATCAAGCAGGCTTGCAATATCGACATCGCACCGCTCCGATTTGACGATGCTCGCCACCGGATTGATCCGGCGGATACGCTCTTCGACTGCCGCGAGCTCCACCTCGTTGACGAGATCGATCTTGTTGAGGATGATTGTGTCAGCGAAAGCAATCTGCTCCTGAGCCTCATGGGCTCGATCTATCTCGCCCAACAGGTGTCTGGCGTCGACAACGGTCGTGATCGAATCGAGCCGGGTCTTCGATCTGACGTCCTCGTCGGACTCGACGATGAGATCGTTGTCGATCCCTACTTCGCCGAATTCATTCACGAACCGCATACTTTCGGCCGTGTGGCTCCGTCAAAATGCGGTTTAGAAGCGTTGTTTTTCCCGCCCAGAGATAGCCGGTAAGCACGGTAACGGGAATCTGATCTGTTTTAAGGGTCATAATATACTGCCTTCATGCCAAGTGTAATGTTATTGCATAACAAATAAGCAGGCGCTAGCCGTCCTGATAAGGAATCTAGCAGTTGATTTCCAATAAGAGCTGATGGAGTTGTCTAATCGCACGTGGGGTGTCAAGCGTTCTGATGTTGAAACGGCACTGCCGGATGCATGGTTGTCTTCGCGGTCGACATGTGTCGCCGCATGATGGAGCTTCGCGGAACGAGCCTTCAATGTGGACGACGCATTCGGCTGAGACAGCGATGCAACCCCATCAACGGAATGGCTCGGCTCACGTCCCGGCACGCTATTCGGATTTACGCTGCGGCTCCCGCATGCGGATCAAAGAACTCTCCTGTCTTCAGCATAGTGTGCATGATCACAGCAAGTTTCCTTGCCACCGCCACGGCAGCTCTTTTGAAGCCTATGCGTTCACGGAGTTGAAGCCCCCATGTTCGTAAATAGCTCTCTTTTGAGCTGCGCGTGAGAATGACCGACGCTGCTTCGTAGAGAAGCCTGCGCAAATGACGATCTCCGCGTCTGGAGATATGGCCATCAAGAGACGGCAGGCCTGGCTGGCACGCGCGTCTGCAAGCAGTCGGCGACCGAGTTCTGCGGCCCGGGTGCGAAGGCCCGTCCAGGCATCGAGCAGCGGTAGCAGGATATGAGCGAGCCCATCATGGCCGGAAAGAAGATTTCGAACGTTCTTCTCGAATACACTTCCTTTGCCTGCTGGGACCACCAGGCCGAACGTTTTCATGATTCCGCGGATCTGATTGGAAAGTTCGGTTGCCATATGGACCAACCGGGTGCGTGCCGCGACAAGCGTGCGCGCTAACATGCTGTCGAACCCCTTTACACGGACCTCGCGAAAGAAGCCCACTTCCGCCAGATGAGCTAGCCCATCAGCGTCATTCGCGTCCGTTTTGTTCGTTGCCATGTCGAGAGCCGCTTTAGCGTGTCGCACATCAATGCAGATGACAAGCAGGCCCTCGGCTCGAAGCGCATGATAGAACCACACCGAGAGCGCCCTGTTTCAAACACCACGCGGTTCACCATCGGTGCCCTTTTACGGATCAACTCGGCAATGACGTGAGGATCTGATGCGCATTTTCCGCGCCAGACACGCACCCCATCCCGGCGGATCGCAATTGCCGTCTCTTTCATAGATACATCGAGGCCGATATACTCTTCCATGGCTGTTCTCCTTTGATGCTGGGCCCGGCGTCCAGTCGAGAGCCCGTACTTCATCTTATCGGGGAACAGCCACCTTCCAAATCATGTCCGAATCCGAAGGGGTATGGCTCCCGCGATTACCCCATGTGGATGACCCTCCCGACGGCATCGCAATGTGCCAGAGTGATGTTCGTCGGAAGGTCATTCAGTCTAATGGTTGGAGAGCTTCCGTGAGCATCCACTCGCCCGCCGGACCCGTCGCAAGCGATATGCTCCTCCCATCTTCCGTTCGGTGTTGTTGTAGTAACCCGACGCCTGCGTGACCGACTTGTGCACGGACCGCTGCATGGCTTCCGGCAGGGGGACCCCGCGGTTGGCTGCCTCGGTCAGATACCCGAGCGAAGTCCGTGCGCCGAAAACTGCGCCGGATCGAGTCCGACCTGCTTGATGCGCGTTTTCAGGATGCGGTTTACTGGCTGTGGCTGGAAGAACATTGGCCAGAAGTCGAAGCTTGCGGATCTGACGGACGGGAAGAGCGAGAGCGACCGCTATTGCTTCTTCGGTCCAACCGAGAGCAACGAGACGTTCGACGCCACGCCACTGATCGACGGGGTTGAGCGCCTCGCGAACCGAGTTTTCGACCATTGAGCGCATGGCGCCGTTGTCGTTGGCGGCATCCACGACAAGTATTTCGATTTCTTCCAGGCCGGCGGCGATGGCAAGGCGCACGCGGCGATGACCGGCATCGATGATATAGCCATTTCCGCCATCGGGTTCCGGTGCGACGACGGGAGGCTGGACGATGCCGACGGCCTTGATCATGGCCAGCATCAGCGCGTCGGCCTGCGGCGACGACTTCGACTGGCGCATACGGTCGGGATTTTCCTTCAGCGCGCGCGGGTCAACCTTCACGATCTGCGTGGGAGCTGTCCTTTCGAGAGGTTACGGACCGGCACCTTGCCGACCCTTCCTGTCTTCATTTTTTCGAAGACAACTCCCGGACCGCCGAGCGGCCGGACTGCCGCAACTGCGGCCGAGCATCCCTGCTGCGCGGGACGAGCGGGGCTCGCAGCCCTGCGAAGGCCAAGCAGCCGGGATCGCGCTGGCGGCGGTTGAGCGACAGCGTCGGTGGGAGGACCGGTCTGCGACCGGTTCATCCTCCCTGCTTTTCTTTTTTCAATTTTCACGTCTCAATTCGAGCCGACGCTTGAAGACGATCAATGTGATTGAGGTCTCGTCTGCAAATCAGTTTCGGTCAAGGTGCAGGACCACGTTTGCGGTCGCCTCCGACGCAAAAGGCGCTCGACCCGTGAGGGGAGCGCCTTCTTTTGGATCCCAGGACAACATCAGACACCGCTGCGATTGCAGTGATATAATCGCTCTTCAAGCTGCCGAGCGGAGGGGTCTGCGCAAAAGCTCATGGTTACAAACCTCTCAAAATGGTCGGATGAGGCGAACGAAGAAAAGAAATGGGCCTGCGGAAACCGTGGCCCGTGAAGTGTGGAGGTAATACCTCCAAAGGGGAACAGCTGGTGCGGCGGGAACTGGGAGGAAACCGCCAAATGCATCAACTGAAGGCAGCGTGACGACATTCTAAGCATATGAAAAGTCATTTATTGTGGAGCGCAGCTATGCGTTCGCCGCCGCATCGGGCTTCCCGTCATCATTGATGCGCTCCTTGATCTCCTTGCCAGCGTGGAAGAACGACACCCATTTCTCCTCGACGAAGACCGCCGTGCCGTTCTTGGGGTTTCGTCCTGACCGGGACGGTCGGTGTCGTACGACAAAAGTCCCGAAACCTCGAAGTTCAACCCGTTCTCCGCGTTCCACGGCGCTTGCTATGTCGTCAAGGATAGTATCGACGATCCGCCCCGCGTCCTGGTGATAGAGGTGCGGATTGCGTGCGGCGAGAATATCAATGAGTTCGGATCTGACCATGAAGCTTTTGTAACGCATTCGTTGGGTTTTGGAAGATCTTCCCCTGTCCTCGATCGAACAGATCATGGTCGAAGCTAGCGCAAGCCGGGGTTTAGGCGGCGATATCTTCCGCGTCGGAGCTGTCGCGAGCGGAACTGGCGAGTGCTTCTTCGACCTCGCGCACTTGGCGACGCTAGTCCGCCAGTTCCTCAGCGAATGCGAACGTCCCGCCTTCGCGGGAGCGATAGGATGCGAGCGGCCGGTGGGCGTCTTCCAGGCGATGGCGATAACGTTGTTGCTCGGCCTCGAAGTCGCCCAGTGCATGTTCAAGGCGCGAGATAGCGCCAAGCGGCGTGACCGTGACATCGAGGTCGATTTCGTAGTCGGCGCCGGTGCGCTGGAGTATGGTCTGGAAACGATAGCCGTCACCTTTGCCAAACCTCTCGCTATCATAAATGAGGTCGAATCCGGCAATCGTCCCAAGGACGGCTTCTCCCTCTGTCTGCAGCTGCAGCAGCGTGAGGATTTCCTTCATCAATGCTCGGCCTGCCACCTTGCGATCGTCGTAGGCCTTGCCTGTCACGGTCATTGCGAAGGCATCACTTGTCGTCAGAACACGTCGCTCAATATCCTGAGCGATCTCGGCGATGCGGCGGGATGAGACCTCAATGTCGCGTTCGGCGTCACGGATCTGGTGCCGCACAGCATACTGGTCGTCCTCGTGGGCGGCGCGCAGCCGCTCGAGACGCGCTATATCGGCCTCCAGTCCCGCCTTTTGCATCAGCCGCTCGTCGCCGGACGCGATCGCCTTGGCCATGGCGAATTGATTGGCCTGCCCTTCGCCCCTGTCTTCCAGCCTGCCGATGGAGGTGTCGCCCGACAATGCCGCGGCGATGAACCGGGCCTTGCGCTCGTTGTTCTGCCACATGCTGGCGTCGAGCGAGCCTTGCTTGGCCGGCCCCTCGCGCTGCTCGATGGCCTTGATACGGGCATCAAGGACGGCCTGATAGTTCCTGAAGTGACCTATAAATCCATGTCCGAGACTGTCCCGAAATGAACACGCAAACAGCGGTTCCGTGAGATAGAAATCGAGCTCTAATTAAGCGCGCTTACGTGCGCCGTGAGGGGCTGCGTACGGTTTGCTCCCAGTTTCTGGATAAACGGCAGAAATCAAGGTATCGAGAGTGACGGGTGAGAGTACCGGACCCAAGCCTTCAGGTGAAGAGCAGCGAGAGTTTCAAAGTCCGACCATTTTGCTCAATCTTGGAACTGCAGCGTCATTTTGGCTGAGACGACAGTGGTGCGGTTACAGTCGCACGTCTCCGATCAAGATCTTTCTTTGTATGCACAAAGGTCGTGAAACAGTTCTGAGAGCCACGATCTGGCATTCGCAGGCTCGAGGCGCGGGCTTCCTTTGCCAGATCTTCCGCGGCAGCCATCGCAACATCCGTCGGCAAACCGGTTGCCCGCAAAGCATTTTCGACTGCGATATAGGCTTCGTGATAACGGGCGATTCCCAGGACATGCCGGCAGTCATACGCGACCTTCAGATTGGCGAAGGAGGCCTTGGTCAGCGCCGTTACGCTTCGGTCGAATTGTTCGCTCGAAGCAGCCGTCGTGAGCAAGACCAAAATTGCCACGAGGCATCCGGCTCTCGTATATTTAATCATTGCAACTTTGCGGAACATCTACTCACCTTCCATATGTAAAGCAAACGCTGCAGCGAGATCCTCGCATGTGATGTCCCGCATCGCTTGATGAACTGACACCTGATCTGTGTCCCGGCCGCGCATTACCAGAACAACGGTTTCCTTTGGCGGGCACCCCGGCACGTGACAGACGAGTTCATTGACGCACACGACGGCCTCTACCGGTAGGTCCAGGAGCTCTCTTGTCCACTGTTTGATAGCGCGGGCAGTGTTCACGGCCCCAATTGCGTTTCTTGCCAGCGGATTGATGAAGGCCGCGCTCATGCTCCACCCCACCTGGCTCTCGCTGTGCGCGGTGCCAGGACCTTGAAGAGATCCCGGATCGGTTTAGCCGGCATGCCCTGACCTATGAGGACCACGCGGCTGTAGCGATCTTCGTTAGGCCAGCGGTCCAGACGTTGAAGCGGATAGAGCCGGTGTTGCACCGCATGGGCGACCATCGGACGGGTGGGGTCATCGGTGAGGGCGAACAGCCCCTTGAGGCGCAGGAGGCCAGAGCCGACATTGCTCGTCACGATATTCAGAAAGGTCTCGACAGCCTGCGGCGAAAGGGGGACATGGTGGCTCAGACTGATCGCCTCGATCTCATCCCCATGCCGGTTGAGATCATGGGCGTGATCGCCATGAGTCCCGAGCCTCTCCATGGCCAACCAGCCGGGCACGTCTTCGACCTTGCTACTGGCCGAGTAAGCGCCGTTTCCAAAAAGTCCAGACAGATGGAAATCCTGCCGATGGCGATCATGGTAGATTGCCGCAGGATTGAGAGTCCTCAGCTCATCTGGCCAGTCGTGATCCCCATCTGCGATATCGGTCTTGGTCAGAACCACATGATCGGCGAAGGCAAGCTGTTTCCAGCCTTCCATGAAGCTGTTGAGGGTTGTGCGGCCCTCCAGCACGTCGAAGGTTGTCACGACGCCGGCAAGATGAAAGTGCCGAGCCACAACATGGTCTCTCAGCCCCATGGCAGGCGCGCCGCCGGGAATGATGCTGTTGATGATCGGGGCGGGGTCGGCAAGGCCCGTCGTCTCGATCACCACGCGTGAGACGGGCGGGATGTCGCCGCGAAGCCGCGCCTCGTGAAGCTCCGAAAGTGAGCTTCTGATATCGCTTGTTGCCGTGCAGCAGATGCAGCCGGTCGTCGTGCGGAAGTAGGTTTCGGAGCCCTTGCGGACGAGATCGTGATCAATCGGGACGGTTCCGAACTCGTTGACGATAACGCCTGTCCCTTGCATGGCCGGTTCGTTCAGGATGTCGTTTAGCAGCGTTGTCTTGCCCGAGCCAAGAAAGCCGGTCAGGAGCGTGACCGGCACAGAGTCGTAGAGCCGTCTCACCTCATCCTCCGTGGTATTGGGCGGGTTGCGCCACCGTTTGAACAGGCCACCTATCATGCTTCGGGCACTCCGTAGTTTTGAGTATCAGGCGAGAGACCTGCCCGGAATGAACAGGGCAAGTCCTGCATTCAGCTTTCGCGGTCGCATCCAAAAATGTTGGCGAAGTCGGCGATGATGGAGAAACTGGCAACGACCTTCAGCTCTGCCGAAGACGCGCTTGAGGCGAAGCCGCCAAGCGTTAACGGGCTGACAAAAGTGGCAAAGCGTATGGTGTTGGACATGGAAGACTCCTTCAATTGATCAGGCTGTTTCGTAGCAAAAATGCGAATTGCGATGATGCGCACTTCACTCCGAGCAGATTGAAAAAGCGTCGAATTCGGCATCCTTCAACGGATGCGCCTGGCTGTCTGGCACCGAGGCTGCGAGCCGCATTGCCGTTGTTCTTCACTGAGGATAAAGCCCTGAAGCCATGTGTTAGGTGGGGAGATTTCAGACCGTCGTCACTCATTGCCTCCCCGGGGATTGACAACAACTTAATACGTAATGTTATTACGTTCGTCAACGAGTAAACTGACGGGGCAACATGTCCTACCAGCCTGCCACCGCCATGTGGGGTGCACCTAGCGCCTCCATTGAACGCGGAAGCGAAATTGAGGTGACATGCTTTGTTTGGTGTGATCCTCT
The DNA here is from genome assembly GCF_900100825.1 of Agrobacterium sp. DSM 25558. Taxonomy (NCBI): domain Bacteria; kingdom Pseudomonadati; phylum Pseudomonadota; class Alphaproteobacteria; order Hyphomicrobiales; family Rhizobiaceae; genus Agrobacterium; species Agrobacterium sp. DSM 25558. Next base: position 59,238 of record NZ_FMUD01000017.1, read on the forward strand.
ACCTTCGAATCAGGAGGTATGAATGTCACGAGCGTTAAGCGACGATCTTCGCATTCGAGTTCTGGCTGCGTCTTCAGACGGGATGTCTGCGCGTTCGGCTGCTGCTTTATCTCCCGCCCTACAGCCCCGATTTTAACCCAATCGAGATGGCCTTTTCCAAACTGAAAGCGCTTCTGCAGGCTAAAGCCGAGCGCTCAGTTGAGCGCGTTGTGGGATACCGTCGGTAAAATCGTTCCGCTCATCAAACCACAGGAAGGTGCGAACTACTTCGCGGCTGCAGGTTATGACACGGATTAAAACGGACGCGCTAGCCCATTGTGGCTGCTCTCTACCTCTCTAAGCGATTTCACAATTTCGCAGTGCGCGCGTACCTCGAACCGATTGTTGAGCCGCGGCATTCCACCGTTGAACGACTGCACTGCTTGGGTGCGATTCCCGGCCAAGACATAAACGACCAAACGAGCACTTGCAGTAAATTTAAGAAACATTATCGCAGATGAGATGGACCGGTCGATGTAAGATGATTTCCCATTCTCGCCATAAGGGTTGAGGCAAGGCAGCGTTAGCCGCGCCTGTGTCACGGCGCTCTAATCGCAAATTTTTCTCATACTCAGCGCACCTCGACGCAGCCAACATCGCAACAATAGCAACGGCAATGCCGACATTGTAACCAGCCAGCACGATCAGCAACGACAGAAGATGCACACCGGGTGCTGACATGGCAAAGGCCGCTGCAAAGACGAAAGTAATCAATATTCCGATGGCAACGACAGCGGCTATTGAGCGAAGAGCAAGCGCACTGAGACTTAGTGTGAGACCAAGAAGAAATACCATCATGCCGCTTTTCCATTGGGTATGATGAATGGCCCTCTCATTCTCGCGACCAGTACCTTTATTCTGTATCTAAACATCTTACGATCCAAGCAAAAACCTATTACATTTTTGAACTCGATGAGCACAAAGCTCGACTTCCCCTTCCCAAAACACCGCTTCACTCGCCTTACCAGGAGCAGAATCATATATTTTATGGCAGATACGATCAAGATAGATCTTGCCGTGACGTCTGCTGGCCATCGGTGAGCAGACGTCACGTGCACTCTGTGTAGGAAATCCAGCATACCAACCCGAGGAACGCGTGTGTTACCACAAGTGGGCGTTAAGCGATTATAAACTTTCCGGCACAGCGTGCTTATACGCCGCCGCGCTGACTTCGACTCTTTGGCCTTCCCCAAGCGCGATGAATCTGAATCTCTGGTGCAAACGGGAGGTTTACAATGCGATCAGGGATTTCTTTACGTGACGATTTTGATGGAGATCATCTCCGGCGGCTGGCGCGGCAGAACTGGGTCATGCGCTTTACGAGCGCGCTCCCGAAGGCCCGATCAATGGCAAGGCTCCCGGCCAGGAATCGCGGTTGAACGATCAGCGACCTGCGACTCTAGCGCAGGCCGTGTCCGCTGGCGTCTGTGCGATCTGGCTCTTTCGTCAGAACTCCTCCCAGCTTTCGCTGACGGCAGCACTGCCGGAAAAAGCCATGGCGGGCTGACCCGCACGCTTGCGCGTCGGCGCAGACACCGAACGAGGCGCAGATGTCGCAATGGACATAGCGCTGGCCGTCTGCCGGAGTGCTTCGACATGTGATCGGGTGTTCGACCCCTGCCCACTGAGGACGAACTGGCCGATCAGATCGCGAAGCTTGCTGCTTTCTCCGGCGAGCGTCGCACCGGCCGCACTCGTCTCTTCCACCATGGCGGCGTTCTGCTGGGTGACCTGGTCCATCTGGTTGACGGCGGTGTTGACTTCCCCAAGACCGACCGACTGTTCGCGGGCCGATGTCGCTATCGAATCCATGTGCTGGTTGACGGTGACGATATAGCCCTCGATGGTCTTCAGCGCCTCGCCGGTCTCGCTGACCAACTTCACCCCATTCTGAACCTCGATCGAGGAGTTTCGAATCAAATCTTTGATCTCCTTGGCAGCCTTGGCAGAGCGCTGGGCGAGTTCACGCACCTCCTGCGCCACGACCGCAAAGCCCTTGCCTGCATCACCGGCACGCGCTGCCTCAACGCCGGCATTGAGCGCCAGCAGGTTGGTTTGGAAGGCAATCTCATCGATGACGCCGATGATGTTGGAAACTTCTTTGGACGATGCCTCGATCTTGCCCATTGCCTCGACGGCTTTCGCGACCACCTTGCCGGATTCGCTGGCGCTCGCATTTGCCTGAACCGCGACGGTTCGAGCCTCATCAGCCCGCTTAGAGGAATTTGAGACATTGGCGGTGATCTGATCGAGCGCTGCAGCGGTTTCCTCAAGCGAAGCTGCCTGCTGCTCGGTCCGTTTGGAGAGGTCGTCCGCGCCGCGGCTGATTTCCTGGGAGCCGCTATCGATCATACCTGTCGCCTCTGTGACTGCCCGCAGCGTCTGGCCCAACTGCGCCACCGCGCCGTTGAGATCGTGACGCAGCGCTTCGAAATCCGCGGAAAACGGTTCGGTGAGCGTGAACGATAGATCTCCGGCGGCCAGGCGCTGGAGACCTGCGGCGAGACCCGATGTCGCCTCGTTGAGCCGGGCTTGCGCGGCGGCTTCCGCCTCTGCAGTCAGGCGCACACGGTCGCTTTCCGCCTTGGTTCGGATGGCCTCTGCTTCGGTTTGCAACTGCTTGTTAGTGATCGCTGCCTGCCGGAACACTTCGACGGCCTTGCTCATCTCGCCGATTTCATCTTTGCGGTCATGTCCCGGAGGGACGAGATCGGTACGGCCATCCGCAAGAGTACGCATGGCACCATTCATGCCGCGCAAAGGACGGACGAGACCGAAATTCAGAACAACCAATGCCAAAGCAGATACCCAGAGCATGGCCCCACCGCCAGCCAAGTTGCTGAAGCGTGCCGACGCGGCTGCCGCTTCGGCTGCTGCGCTGCGAGCACCGAGCAGTTCGAATTCGACGTTGATCATCTCCTGGACGATTGCTCGAATTCCGTCCATCGATGCTTTGCCTGCTCCGCTGACCGCAATCGCTAGCGCTTGATCGCGTGTCGTCGGGTTCGCCATGTAGGCCAGTTCAGGATCTGCAACTTTTTGGCGCCATGTCGCCACGAGCGCTTCCAGCGCATCAAGGCGTTTCTGCTGGGCGGGGTTATCCGAGGTTAGCTGCCGGACTTCACCTAGGTTCTTCTGATAGTCCACCAAGCCCGCCTTTTGTGGTGCGAGAAACTTGTCATCAGCAGAAAGAATATAGCCTCGCAGCCCGGTTTCTTGGTTGACCATGGACATGGCGATGCCGTTCAACGTGCCGATGACCTTATAGGTATGATCGGTCATTTTTGCTGTTTCTTCGAGCTTCGACACAGACTGGTAGCTTAGGATACTGACGCCTAGGCTAATGCCGATCAAAAGAAAGAACGTTAGGGCAATTTTCGTGAGAATACGCAAATTATTGAATGATGACATGATCGTTCGCCTAAATAGAAATGATGGGTAAGACATTTTTGGGAAGGTCACGAGCGCTCGAGCGGAGACAGGATCGTCAAGTCCGTGCTGAGAACCAATTCCGCTGTCATGGCGGAAAATCGCTGGATTGTACTTTGAATGTTTATGGCGGCGGCGCGCCGAAAGATATTTCGTGTGAATTGTTACTATTATTGATTTCAAAATGTTTAACCAAATGTGCCACGAGCCTATAAAACGGTCCCGGCGGGGACGATGGTTGCCCATCGCGCCCCAGCCAGATCGCGATATCGGATCACAGCCATCATTGCGAAGGCGAGCATGACGAGCGAGACATGGCGATGCCAGCCATGCCACGAGCGGGTCTCGTTATGATCGAGGCCGAGTTCGTTCTTGGCTGTCTCGAAGCTATCTTCGATTGCCCAACGGTGACCTTCGACGGATACGAGCGTCTGAATGCCTGTTCCGGCCGCGCACCAAGTCGTGAAGAATGCGAGATCACTATTACGGATATTGCGCCGGATCAACAAGCCACGCGTCCAAAGCCCGGTTTGCGTATCACTGTATTCGTCGGCATCGAGATCAGCCAGTTCGCAGTAGGCCCAGTCATGAAGCCGCGCGCCTTTTGTGCCATCGCCGGCGGAAAGGCGCTGCCATGCAGCCGGATCGAGATCACGGGCAATCTCCAGAGCGGTTCCTGCGACGAAAGGCTTACCTGACCAAGCGCCAAAATGATGGTCCGATTTAACCCCGAGAACGTGACCTTTGCAGGCTCGGCGCAGCGCTCCTTCGACGACCCAAGATGGCTTGCTGTCGCCACGGACCAGGATCGCCAGCCGCCTCAGCGCGCATCCAAGCTGCTTACGGCGCTCATCACCTAACAAGCCGCCCAGGAAAAGGTTCGCCGAAGCCGCAACGCGCTCCTGCGTAAACAATCCGCGCATACGCGCCTCAACGTCCCGCAGCGACGATGCCCAAAGTTCCAACGTTGTCTCAATCGATGCAGCACCCATCATCCATGACCTCCGAATCATGGAGACCTATAGATTCACAACCGGTAAGTATACGCAACTGTAATGCTACATGACAAGCGAGCCTTGTACGGGTTTCTAACCGCCTACTCAGACACTATTTTGAAGATTGGCATGGGAGGTGTAAGAAAGTCGCGATGCTAGGGTGAAGTCCTCCTGTTAAGGGTTTTCAGCAAGCTTATCCAGGATCACAAATTGGTCAAAAACATGGGTTGAACGGGTAGTTCCAATTTTTTTTGCAAATCGATGAGGATGAGATGCTCCGGAATATCGGCAAACTGGTAGCGGTGACAACGATCCTTCTCCCCGTTGCATTGCATGTTGCAGACGCTGGATCTGAGGCTCTAACAGGGGCTGGGGGTGTCGGTGGTAACGGAGGTTCAGGAGCGAATGCCAACGGTGGCAAAGGTACTAGCAACGGAACTCCCGGATGCGGCGGCGGCACAAACCCGGCACCAGATGGAAGATTCTACATTCCAGGGACTTCTCAGGAGTGTAATCCAGGCGATGCCGATCGTGAAAAAGCTGAAGTCAATGCCAACTGGGAGAATTGCTTGAAGGCGATCACGGTTCAGCTTTCAACAGCTGATCTGTTAGACCGACTGGACACATTTCGAGAACATCTTTCAACTCAAGATCAACAGCAATTGGACCAAGCTCTTCCGCGTTCTTCAAACGGCGGTATCGCTCAATGCGCTGATGTCGATACGAGCAGAGCATCTTGTGAAAACGGTGCCTACATGCGGGCATTGCGTTCAACGGGTCTTCTACCAGTGTTTGTCTCAACCATTTGCCCGAGGCCTTGAAGTCGCAAATAGCGCTGTTAACCTTTGCGAGTTTCTTGCAGACGTCCGGAGATGCGACATCGGCTTTACGCTGATCTTCTCCCCGTACAGAGTAGGCGGTTTTTATTGTCGATGAACGGGTAACATCTAACGGGGAAAGGAAAACGGTCACTATCCGGACGATCTCACTGGTCTGCAGCGTGATATCCACCTGCCGCATAAAGAGTTGGGATTGAAGCGGGCCCGATGTCGCAGTGACTGTTCGGTGATCAGGCCGGGTCCGTCAAATGCAGGAGGGGTGTGTTCGTCCCTAAGGCGGCTAAGGACAAGCTACAACTTAAGTGGTTGATATATCAGTCATTACTATGACCGATCATCGACCTGAGCGAAGAGTCTTATTAAGTCCAAATTTAGGTCGTAAAATCGCATATCTGTCGATGTTATCAACCAGTTTTGGAGATTTTAGATGAAAAATCTCGGTATCGCCCTCATTACGTTTCTTGCCGCCGAAGCGCGACCGTTGCCGATGCGCAGAGCTGGGTTATGACTCCTATATTGCAAATCAGGCGTATCGCAGCGCAGGCGCTCGCGACGTGCAGGCACGCTGTGACCAGCACGAGGCTGGCTATTATGGCGACTAAAGTGCGGCCAATGCGTACACTCATGCCGCCGACGTGCGGAACGCGAAGTCCTGACACGACACCGCGCGCCGACCCTATTGGTTCGGCTGATAACATATCCGACCGGCACGTCGATCCCAAGCAGGTTATGGGATTTCCTCGGTGCGGCCACTTTCCGATTGTTTCGTAACCTTTGACGGGATCTGGTATGCCTGACGTCTTGCCCTCTGCCCCACCATGCTCCTACGGCGCACGGAGGCCCATGACAGCCGCCTTCATCCTGGTCGCGCTTCCTGCAGCCGCGCTGGCGATTTCCTCACCGGCGGCCAGCCACGACTGGGATACCCGTTCGGCGGCCGCGCAAGGTGCGCCCTCTTCGTTCGGCCTGACCGAAGACGCGGCGTCGATCACGGTGGATACGGGTGCGGGCCTCGTCTTCACCGTCCGGCGCGGGGCGGCGGGCACCGGCAAGGGTGCCGGAGACATCGTGTCGATGCGCTGGCGCGGCGTCGAGTTCCAGGATCCGGCCAAGGGCAGTCAGGTCAATATCGGCTTTTCCGATCTGTACGTGGGACAGGCGACCGCCAGCGTTGCGGCCACGCAGGTGGATGCCGATCGCATCAAGGTGACCGTCCGCGCCGGCGACCTCACCCATTATTACATGGCTCGGCGCGGCGTGCCGACAATCTTCATGGCAACGTACTTCGTGCGCGAGCCGCAATTGGGGCTGGTGCGCTACATCGCGCGGATCCGGCGCGGGGTGCTGCCCGATGGGCCGCAACCGTCGAACCTGACCGGGACCGACCATTTGATCGAGGGGCATGACGTGTTCGGACGCCCCGACGGCCAGTCGCGCTCCAAGCATTATTCGAATATGCGGCTGAAGGACTGGCGCTTCTTTGGCGCGCGCGGCCCCGGCGTGGCGGCATGGATGGTGCGCGACGACAATGAAGGCGGGTCGGGCGGCCCCTTCTATCGCAGCCTGCTCGATCAGGGGACAGACACCGATCAGGAACTGACCTATATCGTCAACTACGGCGAGGCGCAGACCGAGCCGATGCGGACCGGCATCCTCGACAGCTATGCGTTGGCATTCACGACCGGGGGCGAGCCCGGTCCGCTCGATATCGATTGGTATGGCCGCATGGGCCTGACCGGCTATGTCGCCCCGCAGGCGCGCGGGGCGGTGACGGGGGTTGGGATCGACGGCATGGATCCGGCCTTCCGCTACACCGTCGGCTTTGCCAACGCGCAGGCGCAATATTGGACCGAGGCGCGGCCGGGCACCGGTGCCTTCGTGCGCGAGGGGATGCTGCCCGGCAGCTATCGCCTGACCATTTACAAGAACGAACGCGAAGTGGCGTCGCGCGATGTCACGGTGCGCGCCGGATCGCGCACGCCTCTCCCCACGCTGCGGGCCGACCACGATCCCGCGCACGATGCGCCACTGTGGCGGATCGGCGAGTGGGACGGGACGCCAACCGAATTCCTCAACGGCGACAAGGTGACGACCATGCACCCCTCCGACGTCCGCATGGCGTCGTGGACACCACCGCCCTACGTGATTGGCCAGTCGAAACCGGCGACCGGCTTCCCCGCCTATCAATGGATCGACATCAATTCCCCACTGCGCATCCGCTTCACGCTGACTCAAGCACAGTTGGCTTCGATGACGCTCCGGATCGGCATCACCACCGCATTCGCAAATGCGCGACCCAAAGTAGCCATTAATGGGTGGCAGGCACCACCGCAGGCCGCGACCGACCAACCAAAGAGCAGGACGCTCACGGTTGGCACGTATCGTGGCAACAACCGAATCTACGCCATCGCCGTCCCGACCTCGGCGCTGCGGACAGGGCAGAACGAGCTGGCGCTATCCGTGACCAGTGGTATCCACGGCAAGGGCTTCCTCAGCGCCGGCCTGTCCTATGACGCGATCGACATGATCCCCGCGGTACCCCCCGGATGACGGGCACCGCTGAACAACTCGCGCCACGACAGGGCGGGTTTGAGAATCAGTTTCCAACCTTGCTCTTGCAACGAACGACCACTTTACCGAACGACCACGTTCGAGATGATCGAACGCTGCTCCTAATATCCTCAAAAGGCGTAGACCCTGTCGATTACCGGCTTGATGGCGTGTCCGTTGATGGCGCGGTTCATGTCCTCGAACGATCGTCTATGGCCGACCGAAATGCCTTGGATGATCGCCCTTTTCAGCATCATGGGAACCGCCGACAGCACGATCTCCCATCCCTTCATGAAGCCGATCTGGGCGATACGCCCGCCGTTAGCCAGTACGGCTGCCGACTGACTGATATTGTCGCCGCCGATCAATTCGAGCACGTGATCGACGCCCCGCCCGTTGGTCCGGTCTAGTGCCGAACACACCAGTCGGGGTCTGAACTCGTGTCGATTACGCCGAGGCACCGAGCGCTTTTGCGCGTTCAAGCTTCTCCACGCCCCGCTAGGTGACGATCACACGGGCTCCGAAAGCCTGAGCAAACTGGAGCCCGAACAGAGCGACGCCGCTAGTGCCCTGCACCAGAACCGTTTGGCCCTCTTTCAGATGACCTGTTTCGATCAGGGCGAACCATGCCGTGAGCGCTGCAACCGGCAAAGTGGAGGCTTCCTCGTCCGTCAGCAATGTGGGTGCCTTGACGGCGAAGTTCTCGTGAAGACACACATATTCAGCCAGCACGCCCTGAAGCGGTCCGCCGAGTGACAAGCCATGCCGGGTCATCTCCCGTGGTGGCTTTGCCTGATCGCGCGGCGTATTGGTACGCAACGCTCAGTCGTCTGCGCCGCGCCAGCCAATCTGGACCAGCGCGGGCGTCCCACCTCCGTCGAGGAACTTGTCAAACACGACTGTCTCGCCTTTGCCAATGATGGCCGCCCGCTGCCATGGACGGTCTGCGACCCCGACGGACTGGTCAGGTTGTTCGTCATCCAACCGCGCCATGCGGTCAGCCACGGTGAAGCTTTGCGAGACGCAACCGTAAAAGGACTGCGATTGGCCTACCTTTCGACCTGGCTGGCAGCGGACGACCTCCGCAGCGGGCGGCTTGAAATGGTACCGGTTGCCACCCCTGCGGAAGATGTCCCCATTACCGTGCTTTGGCCGCGCTCGCGGGACCTTGCGCCCAAAGTATGGGTGGTGTTCGATGCCCTCGTCGAGGCGTTCATACCTACCCACCTGACCGACTTGTGAGAAAGGGCGGCGTTAGAGGGCTAGCGTAGATGTAATGCTCATCATCGTCGGGCACGCCCAGTCAGCCCCGCCGATTGCACGCTACAGCCCGATTTTGCCGCCGATCGCCGCACGGCACCAAGCGGCAGAGCAAAACCGCCAATTCTACGCCATCACTTGATATCCGCGGCGCATCGTACGTCGCGTGAGAGTGATAAGCGGCGGTCACGCCGCTATTCGATACCGGAAAGGCCAAGCAACGTTCCCTCGACATGCGTGCGGGTTTGGCCGCCAACCCAGACCTGGTCCGCGCCATCCCGCCCGACATGAAGACGCCCCTTGCGGCCGAGACACGTGCCCTGTGCAGCTATGTAGTCGCTATCCGCCACGCGGGTCGCAAACAGCCATTGCGCCAACGAGGCGTTGAGGCTGCCGGTCACCGGGTCTTCCACGATCGTTCCCAGATTGTCGGTGAAGAAGGCGCGAACCTCGAAGGCGGCATCGCCGCCGGGAGCATGGGGACCGATCACGCCGATGTCGATGCGCCGCGGCCAGCTTCGTGCCGGCTTGAGTGACAGGACCTTTTCGGCAGATGCCAGCCGGAAGCCGAGCCACCCCGGACCGTTGTCGACCCAGGCGGCGTCGATGATCTCATGGCTGCTGATCCCGAGAAACTCTTGCGCTTCGATCCGCTCCTCAAGCGAGGGCGCGCCGGAGTGGATGAGAGGCGGCGCTGCGAAGGAGAGCCGGTCCTGATAGCGCCGGACTTTGACCAGACCAGCCCCGCATTCCTGAATGATGTCTGTTCCGCTTTTCGGCACCCCGCCGCTTTTCAGCCAGACGTGGCAGGTGCCGAGCGTCGGATGTCCGGCGAACGGCATCTCCCGATCCAGCGTGAATATCCTGACGCGATAGTCGGCAACCGGATTTGTAGTCGGCAGTAGGAAGGTCGTCTCCGACAGATTGAACCAGCGCGTCAGGCGCTGCATCTCGTCGGTTGCGAGAGCCTCCGCGCCGACGATGACCACCAGAGGATTACCGGAGAAATTGTCCGAGCCGAAGACGTCGACCATGTGGACGGAAACGCTCATGCGCTTGTCACCTCCCGGACGCGAGCAGTTTCACACCCGCAACAGTGAACAAGACACACAGGCCGCCCTCGATCCAGCGCCGCAACCGTCCGTAAAGGGCGATCATCGGCGCAGTCGAAAACAGCAACGCATAGCCACCGAACACGAAGACGCCCAGCAGGGCGCAGCTACCGATGATCGTCGGTAGCACGCCGGAGGGCGTATCGTTCCGAAGTCCCAGCGACATGATCGCGATCCAGGCAAGCACCGCCTTCGGATTGCCGATGTGCATGAGAATGCCCTGGCGGTAGAGTTGGCGATAGCGAGGCGGCGGCGCGTTCGCCTGCGTCGTCATCCTGTCGGACCTCTCACGCATCGCGGATCGGCCCGCGCGAAACGCCAGGAAGAGCAAATAGATGCCACCCAGAACCTTGATGACGAAGAGCGCGTCCGCATACGCCGCCAGCACTGCGGAAATCCCCGTTGCGGCAAGGATCGCCCAGAAGAGCGATCCCGTGATGACGCCAGCTGCCAGTGCGAGGGCGGGGCCGCGGCCGTCGCGCATCGCCGTTGCCATGATCGCCATGTTGCTCGGCCCTGGACTGGCGGTCGCGAGGAGATAGGTGGCATAGACGAGCATAATCTGGCTAGCGATCATCGACCGTTCTCCTCAAGCAGCGGCGGCTCATCGCGCGGGTCAAGGTCGCCGCGATAGACGATGTGGACTTTGTTTGCGTCGGGATCGCGCAGATAGGCGCCAAAATAGCCCTCGCCATAATGTGGGCGTTCACCCGGCGCGCCTTCATCCATCCCGCCGTTCGCCAGCCCCGCGGTCCATGACGCTCGTACCGCCTCGGCCGTAGACGCTTGGAAAGCGGTCATGCTGCCGTTGCCGACCGTTGCCGGCAGTCCGTCACGCGGGTTGTACACGTAGAAACGCGGGAGTGCCGCGTCTCCGAGCACCCAACAGAGTGCCAAAGGGCCGTCATCGGGCGTGACGACACGTTGCCGCAACCCGAACGGGGCGAGCAGCGCATCGTAAAAGCGGCCGGACCGCTCCAGATCCTGGGATCCGACGGTGACATGGCTGAACATTCGACCTCCCTGCGACGTCGTGGGCGACGTGCGCTTTGCGAGTTGACGTGATGTAGTCAGTCATCCTATCCGGTGGTACACTTGAACGATATTAAAATAGTGTCACGTGACGCTTTTGAGGAATTTTCCATGCGCCTCCAATCCCCGTGGGTGCCACGCCTTCCCGACATCGAGGCCAGCACCACTGACCGGCTCGTGATGGCACTTGCCGACGACATCATCGAAGGGCAACTGAAAGGCGGAGACCGTCTGCCAGCCCATCGCGATCTCGCCTGGAAACTCGGCATCGGTCTCGGGACCGTCACCAAGGCCTATGGCATCGTCGAGAGGCGCGGCCTGACGCGGAGCGTCAAGGGGCGAGGGACCTTCGTGGCGATCCATCAGGCCCATGAAGGGCGACAGATCGACCTGTCGTCCAACACGCCACCGGCCATGCTCACCGACCGGCTTTTGGCGCGTACGCTGGCGGGGATCGCCAGGAGGATCGACGCCGAACAGCTCAATCTCTATGCGCCGGCCACCGGGCATCTTGAACATCGCCGTCTCATGGCACGCTGGCTTGAAACTCTGGGCGTTACGGCTGATCCCTCGTGCCTGGTCCTGGCAGGCAATGCCCGTCAGGCGATCGCCCTGGCGTTCGATCTGGCCTGCGGTCCCCAAGGGGTCATCCTGACCGAGAGGATAACATACCCAGGCGCGATTGCACTCGCCCGGCGTAGAGGGCACCAGATGCGCGGGATTGAAATCGACGCGGAAGGCATGATCCCGGAGGCACTCGCGATCGCGCTGGCCGATGAGCGTGCGGTCCGCAAGGCGGTCTATCTCACGCCGACGCTGCACAACCCCACCACCGCGACCATGGGAACGGCACGGCGACTGTCGATCGTCGATACCTGCCGCCGTGCCGGAGCCCGGATCATCGAAGACGGTGTTTATGCCTTCGCCGCGCCGGGCGTGCCGCCGCTGGCGGCCTTGGCGCCGGACATCACGCTGCACGTCAATGGATTGTCGAAGTCACTTGGGCCAGGATTACGGATCGGGGTGTTGGCGCTTCCGCCCGCCATGATGGATGCTGCGGAGGACATCGTGCGGGACATGCCGATGCAACCGGCACCCCTTTCCTGCGCACTGGTGGAGGCATGGCTGGCGAGTGGTGTTATAGCATCGGTTCAAAAGGATCTCGGCCATGAAGCCGCGCGCAGATCGCGTCTGGCCGCCTCGCTGCTCGGGGCCTCCGGTCTCATCACCCATCCGGCAGCGTGCCACACCTGGCTTCCCGCACCGCGCGATGTCGCCGATACCCTCGTTGCTGCAGCCACCGCGATCGGCATCAGGGTCACGCCCCCTGCATCGCTAATGGTCGAAAGCGGGGATCAGGCGACCGGCATTCGCCTTTGCCTCGGCGGGCCGTCGTTCGACGAATTGACCGAGGCCCTGAGCGCGTTCTCAGGACTGTTGAAAAACGCGCAATAGCCGCTGGCGCTCGTCACCGGTCGCGATGACCTGATACCGCGGATCGGCGTATTTGAACACCCGGAGGCCCGGAAATTCAGCGTGTTCATGCCACGGCACCTGAGCACCTTGTGAAAAGGCGGCGTTGGAGGGCTATAGCGTAGACGTAGTGCTCATTATCGTCGGGCGCGGTCAGCCGGCGACGAGGATGTTGGCGCATGATGCGGCGGAGCGCCCGCGTGGACCTCCGCGCCGACATGATGGGCGACCAGGCGCACGATGTGTTCGCCATCGGCAGGTGCGAGCCGCTCGCGCGTGTCGGACAGGCCTTCCGAGAGCCGGTCGATCCACAGCCGCCCCTCGGGTTCAGCATCACTTCGACAACGGCCGGGTCTTCCAGAAAGCGCGCAATGGCGGGGCCGAGCGCGGTGCGCAGCATCCGCGCGTCCCGCGTCAAACTCTCCGAATTCTGGTGCGATACCGCATTCCATCCCCGATCTCGCCGGGGGGAACACAGACGTTTCCCCAACGGGGATGATTAACAGAGCCTGATGGTGGGCCGATTCAACAAGTATCGAACAGCGTGCGGCGGTAGTGAAGAAACGGCGGCAATCGGCGGATTAACTCCGAGCCGGTGGGGTAAGTCAAGGCGACTGTGCAGATGAGTTCACCTGCTGGAAGTCATTCTGACCGACACGCAATATAGAGGGTCTCGCAATGGATCGAACACCTTCGTGGCTCGGTGCCCTTCACTGGCGGCTATACCCTGGGGTGCGGACAACATCAGTGCATCAGAAACGGTAGCCTACCCCGATGCCAGTTGCGATGGTATCGAGGCTGGTAATGGCGCGGACACCTTGGTTCTCGATCGTCTGCGTTGGAGGAAAGATACGTTTGACCTCGAAGTTGGCGAACCACCTGTCGCTGAGCTGATAGTCAACGCCGGCCTTGAGCAGCGGCGCGTATGAGGACGAGACGCTGAAATCCTGAACAAAGCCGCCAGCCGGTTTCTCGCCAAAGTACCAAGTCGCGATCATCCCCGCGCCTATATAGGGCCTGAAGCGCCCTTGGCTCTCAACATGATATTGGACGGCGAGCGACAGAGGCAGGCTCCAGACCGTGCCGACATCGATATCCCCGTAGAGCGTGTCCTTGAGTTTTATCTTTGTGTTCAGGACGCCGGTTTGCCCGGTGATGGACCAATGCTCGCTCAGAAACACACTGACATCGACATCCGGAAGGATCATCGGAGGCAAATCAACATGTCCGCCAATCAGGTCGATGCTCGACTTCACATTATACGGCACGATACCCGTTACACGTCCGCGGATCATGACATCACCGGGTTCGAAGCTGCGCACTGTATCGAGATCGTCCGCAAGCACCGGCATGGCGACGCTCATGCAGAGCAGAGTGACCGCCGCGAGGAGGACTGATCCACCGAACGACCGTTCTGGGAGACAAGATGCTTTGCGGTTGACAACTGAGATTTCAGACAATCGACGCCCTCGTGTAAATTTTTTGTAAATCATCATTGCGAGCGGTTTATTTAGCTTTAAAAGGCATAACTTTAATCCAAATAAAGTGCGGGGCATGACTACTCACGTGATTTGTGCTGGCGAGGAAGGTGATAGAGGTCAGACGTCATGGATATAAACACTCTGCTTTTCGCCAGTGTTGCCGCTCGTGGTGGATTTATCCTGATTTTCCTGATTGCCAGCGTCAAAAGCGAGGCCCGTATCGCATTTCGTTTGTGGACCATCAGCATTTTCGGATCGGCTACCGGTATCCTTCTGTTTTATGGCGATCCCCACTATCCATACTATCTGGCCGGGCGTGGATGGCTGATCTACACCATCATCGGCCTCAGCCTTTCCTGCATGTGGGCAGGCGGCCACGCGTTTTTCGGGTACAGGGTGAACAAAGCTATATTCGCGGTGATCGGGTTCGTTCCCGGGCTTGTCTATGGTGGGGCTCGCACAGGCGGCATGTTGCCCGACACAGTCTTGCTGCTGACGATCGCGACGCTGGTTGTGGCGATGGCAGTTGTGTCCCACCCATTCCTAAGTCGAAGAGGGCGTCGCTTCCTGCCGTCGCAGTTGCTAGTGGGCGTTTCTTTGGCCACCTATTCTGCCGCGCTTTTCACCTCCTTCGTTCTGGTCGCAGTGAGGCTCTTTGTCTCCGGCGTGGCTCCGGATCCGCAGGCATCGGACATTTCCCTGGCACTATTCATCGACCAGTTGATGAGTGTCCTGATCTATGTCGGTCTTGTCGCGATGTCGCTCGAGCATGTACAGATGCGAATGAAGCAGCTGGCAACGATCGATCCGCTGACCGGGCTTGCAAACCGGCGCGGGGTACAGGAACAGACAGCGGCCGTGATCGATGCCTGCCGTCGCGCAAGACGGCCGATGGCCGTGCTGATCGCGGACCTCGATCATTTCAAGTCGATCAACGACCAGTATGGCCATGACTGCGGTGATATGGTGCTGCAAGAGTTTGGCAACCGCCTCTCCTCACACAGTCGGCGAGGCCAGGACGTGACGGGGCGGTGGGGCGGCGAAGAATTTCTGGCAGTGTTGAGCGATATGACGCTCGCGGAGGCCGTTTCGTTCGCGGACCGGCTGTGTCTGCGTGTTGCGCAAGAGCCCTTCGATCTAGGAGACCAAAAGATTACGGTTACGGTCAGCATTGGCGTTGCCAGCATCGACTGTCACGCCTCGTCCCTCGACAAGGCTGTGAGAGCGGCAGACGAAGCGCTCTATGAAGCCAAACGCAACGGTCGCAACCGCGCCCATAGCGCCGAGCCGATCGTCGCACCTGCCTTCGCCCAAGCGATGTGAAGGTCACCCAAGCATCATTCTTTTCCGCCAACTTTGAAGCTTCCGCCTAAATGATCATGCGGATCAGCATAGGCCAAAGACGTCCGTATTCTAAGACGCACTATTCATCTCAGCGGCACAGAAGGCTCCGGAATTATGCGGAGTAAAATCCACCGCGAGTATCGGCAAAAGCAGGCTTCAGCGACCGACACTCCGCATAATCACGCTCTCTGCATAATCGACGTTGCCGGCGTAGATGCGGAAGTGCGGGCCTTTATAAGAGGGGTTTTCGACCCGGGCGATGCGTGCCTTGACGTTGAGGGCGAGAGTGCGGATCGAGCCGGTGAAGCCGTTTTCGGTAGAGGTGAAGGTGCCGATGGTTGCCATTGTCATGTCCTTTCGCTGGTTCCGGGCCGCGCTCTTCCCGACCTCGATGCCAGTCGCAAAGACCGGGGATGATCGGACCGCACCCCATAGGGGCTGAAACGAAACAGCACCTTTAATCCGGCTGACATCGACATTTACGCGAAGGCGATGGCACTTGCGGGCCGCACACGCGGCGGCATGGAATGGTATCGCGCGCTCACCTCCGACCATGTGGCAGCGCTTGAGTACAAGAAAAAAGCGCTCAAGATACCGGTGTTGGGTCTCGGCGGGGACCAACGCTTCGGCGAGCATATGGTCCCGATGCTCAAGGAATTTGCAAGCAATGTAACAGGTGGCTCGATTGCGTGTTGTAACCACTATGTCGCAGACGAGCGACCAGAAGAAGTAGCAGGAGCTCTGATCGATTTTCTTGAAAGGGGTTAACGTCCACAGATGCGCTCACGCGCATACGGGAACGAGCATCAGCCCGCGTAATATCGCCTGAGCCTTCGCCGCAGGCATTCCGACGCGGACACCGATCTTTTGCGCCGCGACATCTGCTGACGATACCCACCGCTTCGATCCGCTCTTCGCGATCACCGCGATAGGCTGGTCATCCGGAATAGCGGGATCGTCGCGTCTGATCCTGTCCGTCGGCAAACTCGGTAGAAATATGGATACGACTCTTGCCATCACATGCTCCTACGCAGAACTCTTTGCATTCTCCGGCACGCGATCTCATCAGTTCCAGGAACCATCGAGGCCGCCCTACCCCTGGTACCCGGAGTTCTTCGGAGGGCAGCACTCTGGGTACCACGCTCGTTGAGCCACTCGCGCAGAGCCTGGCTGTCATAAGCTTTGTCCGCGACGAGTTCAGTGGCGGGTGGCAAAGCCTCGATACAAAGCCTTGCAACCTGGCAATCGTGGACGTTTCCGGGCATCAGGAGCAGGACGTAAGGGCGGCCTTTTGTATCGCAGACGGCATGGAGCTTGGTGTTCCGTCCACCTTTGGTGCGACCGATTACCATGCGCCAAGCCCCCCCCTTTTCCTCCACCTGCACAGCGGTGGACCTTGATGCAACTGCTGTCGATGAGCAGCCGGTCCGGCGCATCGTCAGCCCCTGCCAGCGCACTGAGGATGCTCTCCCAAATGCCGCGTTCGGACCACCGGACAAAGCGGTTGTAGAGTGTCTTTCGGTCCATAGACATCTGCGCAATCCGCCCAGCGGCCACAACAGCGCAGCGCATGGACAATCCCGCTCAGGACCCGGCGGTCATCCACACGCGGCTTGCCTCGCACATCTGTCGGTAAAACCGGCTGTATTCGCTCCCACTGCGCATCGGAAAACCAATAGACAGACATGCAACCACCTCCTTGCTCAGGCGAGTGAATCACGTCGAAGTGCGCAAGGAAACCTAATTATTGGGTCCGGACCCTAAAAGGAGGCAAGTAGTCGCTCTGGTGCATTTTTATTTGGCCCGAAACCGTTGACGGTAAACTCCCGGACTTGTGAAGAAACGTGTGCGGAAATGAGCCCTCAATGTAGCGGCGGCACCGAAGCCAACCTCCTCCGACACATCGTCGATTGAAAGATCTGTCTCCTCTAGCAGTCTTTGGGCGCAAGCGACACGTTCTTTAAGAAGCCATTCGCCTGCCGGCATTCCTGTGGTCTTAAAAAAGTGCCTCTGGAAGCTGCGGGGACTCATCGCGGCTGCAGCCGCTAGGCGGGGAATCGTCCATTCTTCCTGGAGGGCTCCCCGGACCGATTCCAGAAGCGGCGCCAGCGCCGACCCGCTGTGTTTTGATATAGGCTCTTCAATGAATTGTGCTTGTCCGCCCTCCCGGTGAGGTGGCATCACAAGGCGGCGGGCGACATGGTTTGCTATACGAGCGCCATGGTCCCGGCGAATGAGATGCAAACAAAGATCAATACCGGCAATGCTTCCCGCAGAGGTCAGAATATTCCCGGCATCGACATATAACACATCGGGTTCGACTTGGATGTCCGGATAGCGCCGGGCCAGTTCCGCTGCATGCCGCCAATGGGTCGTTGCTTTTTTTCCGTTGAGTAGGCCCGCGGCGGCTAATACGAAAGCACCAGTGCAAATCGACATGACCCTGGTGCCACGCTCGCTGGCTCGATGTAAAGCTTGGCATAAATCCTCCGGGACGGGCGTCGCGACATTGCTCCAGCCAGGCACAATTATGGTTTTGGCTTCATCGAAGAGTTTAAGATCGCCATCGGCGACGATCTGGATTCCTCCAGCGCCACGCAAGGGACCCCGAGTGCACGCGACGGTCGTGAACCGATACCACCCAGCGCCCAGTTCAGGCCTTGGCAAACCGAATACCTCAACCGCGCAGCCATACTCGAAAAGGCTCAGGTCCTCATAGACCACGGCGGCGACAAGCCCTGCGTCGTTTTTTTGGGCGCTACTCATTTTGGCATCATCCTGACGTAAAGAGGCATATGTGACACTTTTGCGAAGTTAGGACAAGGCTTAGTCTCTTGACAAATCCAGACGACAGAGGGGCGATCGACAATAACCCTTGCTGGTGCCGTGCTCTCGAAAGGAACCTACTGATGGCAACAGTCACGAACGAAATTCGACGACCGAAAGCAAACACCATGGTCACGAAAGGACTAGTTGTATTCCATCGATGGATCGGAATTCTTCTCTGTCTTTTCTTTGCGATGTGGTTCGTGACCGGGGCAGTCATGATATATGTTCCCTATCCGTTTCTGGGAGACGGTGTACGCATCGCCAAGGGGGCAGTGATTGACGCCGCCCAGGTGCTTGTCGATCCGGCAGTTGCCGTCGATGCTTCCGGGATCGCCGGTCCCGCGCGGCTGAGGCTTTTATCGGTTAACGGCCAGGCAACCTATGTATTGAATCCGCCAAAGGGTTCTCAGGTCATGGTGTCCGCATCAACCGGCAAGGTTGACGGAGGGATAACTGCGGACAATGCACGTGCAATTGCCGCGTTTTTCTCGAAGACCCCTGTCGCGAATGTCTCGGAGCCGATGGATTACGATCAATGGATGGTTCACCATCGTTTTGATCGATACCGTCCTTTCTACCGCGTGACCCTTGCGGACGAATCAGGCACCGATCTCTACGTCTCTCAACGCTCCGGCGAGATCATGCAGCGAACGACGCATTTCGAACGCTCATGGAACTATGTCGGTGCCGTGTTGCACTGGATTTATCCGACCGTTCTTCGGCAAAGCTGGGTTGCTTGGGACAGAACCGTCTGGTGGTTGTCGCTCACGGGTATCGCTGTGACGATCGCTGGTATCTGGCTCGGAATCGTCCGGTGGCGCAAATACGCGAAGTCTGGCCGCGGTGGAATCTCACCCTATACCAGTTGGATGAAGTGGCACCACGTTGGCGGTTTGATGGTAGCCGGTTTCATCTTCACCTGGATGCTTAGCGGTTGGCTGTCCATGGATCACGGCAGATTGTTTTCGACTGGCGAGATGAGCGATCAACAGGCGGAAGCCTATACAGGCCTGACCATTGCAGCTGCTGCAAAGGCCGTGTCACCGGACGAGATCCGCAGTCTTCTGCCAGCATCCGACGTAGAAGTCGCCGTGCTTGGCGGTAAGCCTTATCTGATTGCTCGGGGCGGAGGGCAGGATCCGAAGGTCGCGGAGGTCGGATCCGGTTCCCTCGAAGTTCCGGCCAATGCCTTCTCAGATGATGCCGTGTGGAAAGCGGTATCTGCAGCCTACCCTGGCCTTACGGTCGAACGCCCGACGTCCATTCCGGCTGATGATGTGTATGCAAACCTGCGTTCCAGTGATGGCATTGGGAGTGATGGCCTGCGTCTCGTTGTCAAGGATGAGAACAATAGTGCCGTTTACGTTAATCCTGTGACGGGTCGGGTCATTGAGGTCATGGACACCAGCCGCCGCGCATATCGCTGGCTGTATTTCGGGCTGCACACGCTTGATTTCCCCTTCCTCAAGAACGACGCAATCTGGAGGCCGCTAATGCTCGTTCTGTTGGCGGCAGGGTTTCTCTTCAGCGCAACCGGTGTCGTGATCGGATGGAAACGCCTGCTTCGTAAATTCAGGCGCACACGCGCCTGAAGCCAAGCCCGCCGGCGGCGCACTGACGCTGGCGACTTCACCTCAAAGCAGTACCAAAGAGAACGATGATGAAAGACGAACTGTTCATATTGCGACCTGGATTTGGCATCGATGAGGGAGGTCCCTTCTACTGCGGAGATGCGGTGGCCGTTGAAGGCGTTCTGAGCTTCTTCCCTGAATTGCGCGACAAGATCGCCGTCCAATACATTGAAGCGCCTCGCCCTCGAGCGGAGATCATCGAAAAAATTGGTGCGGACAACCAATCGGCACCAGTCCTTATCCTTTCGGAAAGCACCGTGCCAGTCGATTCGGCAATTGCCTTCAAGACATTTGGCTCGGTCCGCTTCATCGATCAGCCAGGCGATATCTGCCGATATCTCTCGGCCCAATACGGCGTGGCGCGCGCAGCCTGATAGCCGGTTTTTTCTCACACGCCGCACACAACCTACGTTTCGATAGATCCGCCAATTCCGATGCGCAGGCATTCGTGTCTGCGCAGGCCGGAAGTTTGAATCCTTGCGATCGCAACGCCCAGTCAACAGGACAAACGTCAAGAATTCGCAATAATGGGAATGACCATGATTACGATCGACCGACGAAAATTTCTGGCGGGGACCGCCGGCCTAGCCTTTGTCAGCGCCTTTCCGCTCAACGCATTTTCCGAAACGAATGCCTCCCTGAAGATCGCCATCTCGGCCGAAACGGGAGATTTGGATCTCCTCCAGAACGTCTCGACCCTCAGCGCCTACACCATCGTTTTCGATGCACTGATCCACTACGGCCAGAACGGCAAGCTGGAGCCCGGTCTCGCCACCAAATGGACGGTGGCCGAAGACCAGCTTTCGATCGCGTTCGATTTGCGCGAAGGCGTCACATTCAGCGATGGCACACCTTTTGACGCGCCGTCTGCTGAATCGACCTCGAACGCTGGATGGGCAAGAGCGACTTCTCCTGAATCAGCGTCTCCGATGCGTTCGACAGCATCGTGACCGATGGTGCGAGCAAGCTGACTGTTAAGCTGAAGCGCCCTGTTCCGGCCGCCCTCCTCGAGTTCACCATCGTGCGTCCCGTCCGTTTCCTATCCCCCAAGCCCATCAATGCCGACGGCAAAGCAGACCGCTCCAATCGGGACCGGCCGTTGGATCGTTAAAAGCTTTGATTCGTCCGCAACGGTTCTGGTGCGCAACGACACATACTGGGGCGAAAAGCCACTGTTTGCCCGGATGGAGCTAAAGGTCGCGCCAGATGAGCTGGCGGGCGCGAATGGTCTTCGCTCCGGCGATCTCGACGTGATCGGTGGCGACTGGCTTGCACCGCTTTCTCCGCGCCGTGCCCTTGCTCTCGAAAGCAACGGCATGAAGGTTGCGTCCGAACCCGGCACGGCAACGATGTTGCTCGGATTCTCCCCGAAATCACCGATGGTCGCCGACAAGGCGGTACGCGATGCCATCGCAATCTCGATCGACCGCGCCACGATGCCCAAAGTTCTGTTCGAGGGTTTTGCGCATCCGACCTTCGAACTGTTCTCGGCAAACGTGCCGTCATCGGGTACACAACATCCGGTTCCTGTCCGTGACATCGCAAAGGCGAAGTCCATCCTGACGGAAGGCGGCTGGGCGGAAAGCGGCGGTGCATGGACGAAGAGCGGTTCACCGCTATCCCTCGACTTCCTTGTGTCGGACGAATCGCTGCCGGGCTCCCGCCGCATCGCCGAAATGATCCAGGGGCAATTGTCGGAGGTCGGCTTCCAGGTGAAGGTCTCCTCCGGTGACAATGCGACCATGCACGAGCGCCGTCCAGCTTGCGAATATGACCTTGCCTTCTTTACGACCGATGGCGCGCCTTACGACCCCCCATGGAACGCTCGGCAATTCGTTCGTCTCGACGGCGGATAGCGGGCCAGACGGTAAGATCTACGTCTCGGATGCCCTGGACGTCATCGTGAAGACGGCCTTTGAAGCGAGTGGGGCGGAGCGGGAATTGAAGATGCGGGCCATTTACGGCTAACTGGCTGCCAACACCGCGATATACCCGCTCGTCGTCGCGCAGCGACTATGGGCTTACGGAGCGAACATCGAGAACCTCTCGCTGCCCGCGACCGAACACGACATGCCGTTCGAGGCCATATCCCGCAAGGCATAGCCCGGAAATGAGCACATGTTTCCGAACATGTGCTCACCTTCATTCCTCACAGCCATGATGCAGACCCTCAGTCCAACAACGTAGGCGGGCGCATGAGACGGCAAAGGCATAGTCGTTAAAACAGATGATATGGCGCAGGCCGTTTCTTGCCTGTCTCCTGACCTTGGGAGCGTCCGCTCTGACGTTCGTGCTGGTTGCCGCCGCACGCGGCAATGTCTCCGCCCTTATTGCAGAACGTGCGGCAGGCCCCGGCGCGGATGCGCAGATGATTGAGAGGATCGGCGACGAACTCGGATTGATTGCCCCGTTGCCAACCCGCTACGGCCGATGGCTGGCCGGTGGCGGAGTTCTGGCGTTGTTCGTATCCCTGGCGCTCGGCCTGGCGGACTCCGTCAGCAATGGCGACCGATTGACCGTGTCCTGCATGCCGTTTCGCTTGTGGGCGCATCAACGCCGAATTTCTTTTTTGCAGCCCCGCTGGTCATCGTCTTCTCTGTCATGCTCGGCTGGGTGCCGACGTTCGGAACGAGCGGCTTTACATCCTGGCTGCTTCCCTGGGTTACCATCGGTCTGTTTCGCGGCTGCATGCTTAAAGCGTGTCGCGTTTACCATTTCTCGAATGTCGACCGCAACGAGCCGTCAAAGATTTGGATTCTGGTTTGCAAAAGGAGATGCGCACCAGTTCGGCTCCATTGCATCTGCTGTTTTTTGGCGGACCGCTTACTGATGCCGGCGTTGCAAGAGCCTCTTTTGGTTTCCCGTCCACGTCGCGTGGAATCGCTCATAAATCGAGCAATCCGTTTTAAAAAAACGCACACAATCGAATTAATATATCTACTCTATATTTTCTGTAGACTTATTCTCGATAACGGTCCCGGCGCTGGGGATAGCCATTCGCCGGGATCGGGGACACCAAGTTTCTAGGAGCCATTTCATGAACCGACTTTCCGCACGCGGCGGCTTTCTTCGCAAGGTGCTCGCGACCACTCTTGTCCTTGCAACAGGACTTATCGCATCATCCGCGCTGGCAGGCGAAACACTCGACAAAATCAAGCAACGCGGCCTGATCAAGGTCGGTGTTGGCACGACGCCTGGCTTCTTTTCTCCCGACAGCAACGGCCGCTGGCAAGGCTTCTTCATCGATTTCGGTCGCGCGCTCGCCGTCACTGTTTTCAACGATCCGGAAAAGGTGGAGTTCACCAACTCCTCGCCGCAGCAGCGTCTGCCGGCACTCCAGTCAGGTGAGTTCGATATTTTACTTTCCGGCGTGACGCAAACCGTCACCCGTGCCCTCAAGCTCGGCTTCCATTTCGGTCCGGTGATCTTCTATGACGGCCAGGGATTGCTGGTCCGCAAGGATCTCGGCGTCACCAAGGGAGGGGACCTCGATGGAGCGACAATCGGCGTACAGAGTGGCACGACTGGCGAGCTGAACATCGCCGACTTCTTCCGCAAGACCGGCAAGAAGTTCACGCCAGTGACGATCGAGGAAACCGGCGAATTCCTGAAGGCTCTCGAGTCGGGGCGCGTCGATGCCCTCACGCAGGATTCCACCGATCTTGCCGCCAAGCGCACTCAGCTGAGCAAGCCGGACGACTACATCCTGCTGCCAGAACGCTTGTCGAAGGAGCCCCTGGCACCTGCCCTTCGTGCTGGCGACGATCAGTGGTTGGAAATCGTCAATTGGACGGTCTTCGCCACCATTCAGGCAGAAGAATTCGGCATTACCAAAGCCAATGTCGACGAATTCCTGAAGAGCGAGGATCCGAGCATCCAGCGTTTCCTCGGCGTCGATCCGTCGCTTGGCGAAGCCATCGGTCTCGATCCGAAGTTCGCCTACAACATCATCAAGGCGGTCGGCAATTACGGCGAAATCTTCGACCGGAATGTCGGCAAGGGCACCACACTCAATTTCGAGCGCGGCTACAACCAGCTCTGGACCGATGGCGGCCTGCTCTACTCCCCGCCGTTCCGCTGATCCCGAACCGGTTTTTCCCATGACAATCATTGCTATGCCGGGTCCAGAAGGCCCCGGCGTTTTTTCAAAAGTACGAGGATGGGTCGGGCCCCGCGCCCTGCAGCAGATTGTCATGCTCGCGAGTATCCTCGCTCTCGTCTGGCTCTTCGGCGCAAACACCATCGGCAGCATGGAACGGCTCGGTATCAAGCCCGGTTTCTCTTTTCTGGCACAGCAGGCCAACTTCGAAATCGGTGAAAGCGTCATCGCCTATTCTTCCGGCGATACTTACGCATGGGCGCTGGCAGCCGGGCTGGCCAACACGATCAAGGTGGCCCTCTTCGGATGTCTGCTCGCAACAATCCTCGGGGTGACATTGGGTATCGCCAGGCTGTCCGGCAATCTGCTGCTTTCCGGTTTCGTCTACGGTTATGTCGAGATTCTGCGCAGCACCCCGCTCCTGCTTCAACTGTTCCTGTGGAGTGCCCTCAGCCATCAGCTACCGCCGCCACACGGTGCGTTTTCGCTGTTCGACGGCTTCTTCCTCAGCAATCGCGGCATCTTCATTCCCAACCTGCAATTCGAAGGGCCACCAATAGCACTTTGGCTACCGATCCTGCTTGCCCTCATCGTCGTAACCATTTCTGTGTCGCGGCGGCTTCTGATCGGCGCGCCGTACTATTTTCTGCGGGCGGCCGGCATCGTGACCTTTGTCGTCCTCTTGTATTTCGCACTGCTTTGGGCGCTGGGCCTGACGGTCTCCGCCGAATTCCCCACCAGGGGCGGCTTCAACATTCGCGGCGGTCTCTCGCTCACTCCGGAATTCGCAGCACTGCTGGTCGGCCTTGTGATCAACGCCTCGGCCACGATATCTGAGATCGTGCGCAGCGGAATTCAATCGGTAAACCGGGGCCAGTGGGAAGCGGCGCGCGCCATGGGCCTTAAACCCGGCCACATCATGCGGCTTGTCGTCCTGCCACAGGCTTTGAGGGTCATCACGCCCTTGATGACGTCGAGCTATCTCGACCTTACCAAGAATACCAGCCTTGCCGTCGCCATTGGTTTCCCCGACCTCGTCAGTGTAGCGAACACGACGGGCAACACGACCGGGCAGGCATTCGAGGCCATCACCATCATCGTCGCCGTCTATCTGACGCTGAGTATTTGCGTCTCCATCCTTATGAATATCTACAATCACCGCGTGGCGCTGAAGGGCGGAGGCAGACAATGAGCGAGATCGATCTCCCACCGTCCAGAGCACCGGAGTGGCGGCTCTGGCAGAGCGGCCTGTTCGGAGGTATTGGCAACACCGCCGTCACGGTTGTGACGCTTGCAGTTCTTCTCTGGCTGCTGGCACCTGTCCTGCGTTGGCTGCTGATCGATGCCGTCTGGAGCGGCACGGCGCAGGCCTGTGGAGCCGACACAGCCGGAGCATGTTGGGTCTTTATCGGCACGAAGCTGCGCTTCGTCCTGTTCGGATTCTTTCCGCCCGATCTGCAATGGCGGCCGGCGGTGGTCGTCCTGGGGATCGCCGTGCTTCTGGTCTTTTCGGCGCTTCCCAGATTCTGGACCATTCGGTTGATCCCTGTCTGGTTGGCCGCGCTTGTGCTCTCGTGGTTACTGATGGCAGGCACAATTGCGCCACCTTCCGTTTCCACCAATCATTGGGGTGGACTGCCTATTACGCTCGGGGTCGCCATTGCGGGTCTCGCCTTTGCCTTTCCGATCGCCCTTCTGCTGGCCCTTGCCCGCCAGTCGAATATGGGTCTGCTGCGCATATGCGCTATTGCCTTCATCGAGGTCTTACGTGGCATTCCGATGATCGCCGTGCTCTACATCGCCATGCTGATCGTGCCGATGGCGGTGCCCGGCGGCTCACTGATCGACAAGCTCCTGCGGGCGCAGATCGGGGTGACGCTGTTTTTCTCGGCCTATCTGGCGGAGGTCATCCGCGCCGGTCTTCAGGTTGTTCCTACCGGACAGACAGAAGCCGCCGCAGCGCTTGGGTTCGGCTACTGGAAAACGACCCGGCTGATCGTCCTGCCGCAGGCGCTTCGCGCCGTTATTCCCGCGGTCGTCAACCTGTCCATCGGCATCCTGCTCAATACATCCCTGCTGGCGGTGATCGGCATCTTCGATCTTCTCAACACGGCGAGGACGGCAGCAACCGATCCGCTCTGGCTTGGTTTTTATACGGAGTCCTACGTCTTCACCGCTCTGATCTATTTCATAATCTGCTTCAGTGGCTCGCGATACAGCCTTTGGCTCGAACGCTACCTACGCCGGTCACAAAGAGGTTGAAGGTTTGGCATCGCGACGTGCCCAAAGACGCCCTTTGCCTTGAAGAGAAATTTCTTGGCAAAAGTTTTCTTTCTGTGCTCGAGGTTTGGACTGGCTGACCTGTGCTTTTCCCGATGGAAATTATAGCTTTAATTTCAGTATGGTTGCGGGAGTATTTTATGCCAGTGCACACAGCGAACGTCATTGATCTGACGGCCTATCGGCAGGCGCAGGCAAAGGAGAACCAGCCCTCCGTTGCAAAATTTATTCCTCACTCCTATGCGGTGCAGCTCGTCATGATGTGGATGCTATATTGGGGCTTCGTTCCAATTATGATGATGGGCAGCACGAGTCATGGTACCTGATGCGGTGCTTCAGCTGAACGACGATTTCAAGTCGGACACGATCGACGATATCTCTGCATTGACCGGAAGAAGTCTGCGCCGCCTAATAACCAGGCGGGGATTTTTCCTTGACAGGCTCGGAAAGATTTCCGGTGCCAGCTGCGCCATGCTGGGCCAGATTGAAACCGGCAAAAGCAGTCGGACGATCAGCATCCTCTCAAAAATCGCGTCAGCGCTCGATGTCCCCTGCGGCTCGCTGATCGCCGAGCGGAAGGAGCTGGCGATCACGCCGATTACCCACGTCAAGTCGAAAGATCTCTCGTCCTCTGAAGGCAAGTTCCGGACGCGCGCCCTCTTCCCATTCGACAGCGACAGGAAGGTGGAATTCTACCAAGTGCGGATCGCCGCCCATCATGCCGAGATCGCCGATGCGCATCAGCATGGGACCGTGGAGAATGATGAGGGCTCGGGGATCTCGGCATCCGCTTCGGCTATCAGCGTTTCATGCCGGAGGTCATGTTGGCCGTCGTCATTATCGTGGTCGTCGTCCAGCCGTTCAGGTTCTCGGCGACTGGGCTGCGCGCGCCGTTTACACAGTCAAATACCGGACTATCTTTTGTCCCGAACATCCTGCAGGAGACTTTCATGAGCATCCACACTTCGGCGGTCCAGCTGCCCATCCTCGATCTCTTGCGGTTTAACGCCTCGCCGGAATCGCGCACCGAATTCGTCGCCGACCTGCGCCGCGTGCTGCACGACCACGGCTTCTTCTATCTCGTCGGCCATGGCGTACCGCCCGAATTGATCGCCGACGTTTTTGCCGCCGCCAAACGTTTCTTCGCCCTGCCGGAGAAGGACAAGCTGGAAATCGAAATGGTCAACTCGCCGCATTTCCGCGGCTATAACCGGGCTGGACTTGAACACACGCGCGGCAAGCAGGATTGGCGCGAACAGATCGACGTCAACACGGAATCCGAAGCCGTCGAGCTGGCTGCGGACACGCCCGCCTGGAAGCGCCTCATCGGCCCGAATCAATGGCCGTCGGCGCTGCCGGAACTGAAGCCGCTGCTGTTGCGCTATCAGGCAGAAGTCACCCGTGTCAGCATCGATATCCTGAAGGCGATCGGCATCGCTCTCGGCCAGGATGAGAACGTGTTTGCAGCACTCTACGAGCCGCAGCCGACCCAACTTCTGAAGATTGTTCGCTATCCCGGCCGTGATGCCGCCGAGAGCGAACAGGGCGTTGGCGCGCACAAGGATGGCGGTCTGGTAACGGTGCTCCTGCAGGACACCACGCCGGGCTTGCGGGTGCGCACGGAAGAAGGTGTCTGGCTGGAAGCGCCGCCGCTGCCAGGCAGCTTAGTCATCAATACGGGCGAGCTTCTGGAATTGGCGACGAACGGGTACGTGAAAGCCGACGTTCACGATGTGGTTACCCCGCCAGCGGGATCGGAACGCTTCTCCGTGCCGTTCTTCCTCGGTGCCCGCTACGACGCCGTCGTGCCGGTCATCCAGTTGCCAGACGAGCTAAGCCGCAAGGAACGCGGCATCACGGTCGATCCGCTCAACCCGATCTTCCGCGAAGTCGGCCAGAACAACTTGAAAAGCCGCCTGCGGTCACACCCGGACGTCGCCCAGCGTCATCACGCCGATCTGCTCTAAAACCCAACGGTCGCTTCCAGGCGGGAAATAGCCGCTGTCGGCAGAGACAGGGGCTATTTCTTGACGTTCCTTGGAGTTGGGATGATCGCAGAAACCTCTTCCCGACATGCGAAAAGTTCAATCCGCGATACTGTCAGACTATATCCGGCCCCGTGATCGTCCGTTCCGTGCTGACGCCCGGCAATCAGAGTTTGGCTTGCCGACCAACCTGGCCGGCACGCCCGCTACCGATGTCGATGAAAACGTACTATTAGGCTTCCATCGTCTTGCGGCTCGACGGTCTGCTTTGGGTGAAAGGAGAATTCGGCGGCCCGCGCTGCGGCATGTGGAGCGAAACGCCACATGACTTCGTCGTATTGCTTTGGATTCTGGTAAACACCGAACGATCTCGCGGTGTTGTCCTCGAGCGAAAAACCCGACGCAATGTTGAAGCTCTCGTCCAAACACTGGGCGCTCAGAATCTTATCCATGCGGAAGTTTCTCATTTCGTCGCCTCGTTCTGGCTGGCGCGCTAGGAGGTAGCTTCGATGCCCAAGTAAAAAACCGTGAGGCTCGACGATACGTACCGTTGCGTCCACATTTCCGTACCGCATCTGCAATCTGAATGGACCCCGTAACGCCTCAATAACAGCGTCTGCGACAGCTGGAACCAAATTGACGCGCGGTCCGGGGCGTGCGACCGATCCTATTCCAAGCAGGACCGCTTCGACATCTGCCTCTGTGCGAAGAGCATCTTTTGACGTGAGGCGAGCGAGCAATCCTTTGCGAACGTCATCTAGCGCGGTAGCGTGGCGCAAACGGCCATCGCTTCTGGCTGTTCTGCTTGCGATTTCCAGAGCTTCGACCGCTGTCTCTTGCCGCAATTGAAATTTTTCTATGACGGGATCGGCGATGCGCCACCGCCGCCTACGATCAGGGCCATCAACCGTTTCTACATTAAGAAACACTGTCTCAAGCGCTTCAGTCATGCGCTGTGCTGTTCGATGCGATATACTGAATTCTTCTCGAATGTCATTGAGGCTAACCCCGGTCCGCCTCGTCGCAGCCAGCCGTGCAAGGCGGATGAGGTCCTGGGACTTGGAGAAAGGCATGATAGTGCTTCCTGGTGAGAATCCGTGCAGATATTGACACCCATAGGCTATGGCTGAACTCGAGGCCTGTCGATATGCAATCATATATCGTCGATGGGCGACGACGGCTGGGAACCTACACTGGTCCAGTATCAATCATGCACCATGCGCGCTTCTCACTATGAGTAGCAGACTCACATTGCAAACTGTCAGAAACCTGCATATATTTCTGACAGGAGAATTGCCATGCAACGACTGACAATACAGATCATGGCCCATGCCGAACATCTGCCCGAAGGAACGGCGCTGTCCGCGAAGGCCTTCCTGCATTTGGGAAACCGTGCTGCAGTAGACCAGGCACTGTCACGTCTATATGAGCGCGGCGAGCTCGTTCGGGCCGGTCGTGGGATCTATCTCAAGGCGATCAAGAGCCGCTTCGGAAGCCGCCCGCCAACAGTCGAGCAAGCTGTCGAAGCCATTGCACATCAGCGTGGCGAGGTGATCGTTTCGAATGGTGCTGCGGCTGCGAACGCTCTGGGGCTCTCCACTCAGGTTCCGATCCGGTTAGTCTATTTCACATCCGGCCGCAGCCGGACCATGACTGTTGGCAGCCAGACTCTCGAATTGAAGCATGTGCCGCGCTGGCAGCTCGCCTTGGCGAACAAGCCTGCAGGCCAAGCTGTCCGCGCGCTGGCCTGGCTCGGGCCTGAAAGAGCCGAAGAGGCTCTCTCGAGCATCAAGCGGAGGCTCTCCGCAGAGGCGTTCGGCGAACTCGTCGCCGCCGCTCCTCAGTTTCCAAGCTGGCTTGCCCGCAATGTCGGAAAGGCCGCCCATGGCTGAACAGTTTTTGCGGATTGTCTCCGGGAAGATCGACACGAAGTCCTTGCGATCGCGGCAGATAAAACGAGGCGGCCTATCCACCTCCTGGAAAGAGACGCGTGGGTCGCCTGGGCGCTGCAAACTCTTTATGGAACAGCGCTTGGCGACCACCTTGTCTTCAAAGGCGGCACGTCCTTGTCGAAAGCCTACAACGCCATCCGCAGGTTTTCGGAAGATGTCGACCTGACCTACGATATCCGTCAACTCGCTCATGATCTCGTGGGCGGGAACCAGGAGGCATTGCCGCAAACCAGAAGCGAGGAAAAGCGTTTGGTCGAGCGAAGTCCGCAAGCGCTTGCCGATCTGGGTATCCGAGACCGTGAGCCCACTCATTGTCGATGCGATCGACGCCCAGCTGCTTCCGGCCACTATAAGGATCGACGCCGACAAGCTGTTCATCGACTACGAAGCCGTTGCTGGAGGATCCGGCTATGTCGCCCCAACCGTCATGCTGGAGTTTGGGGCTCGATCAACCGGAGAGCCAGCAAGCGTTCGTGACATTTCATGCGACGCTGCAGGCCTTGTGAATGGCATTGAGTTTCCCACCTCAAGGCCGCGGGTCATGCATGCCGAACGCACGTTTTGGGAAAAGGCGACGGCAATCCACGTCTTCTGTCTGCAGGAACGCCTCCGCGGAGAGCGCTTTTCACGCCACTGGCACGATATCGTTCGTCTCGACGATATAGGTATCGCCGACAGCGCAATCGCTGATCGCGACCTGGCCAAATCGGTAGCACAACACAAATCGATGTTTTTTGCCGAGAAAGCGGCTGACAGAACGCCGATCGACTATGAAGCCGCCGTCGGCGAAGGGCTGCAGCTGACACCTTCCGACGAAGGACAGGCGGCTCTCGAACAGGACTACGCCCGAATGCTGGACGACGGCCTCCTTCTCGATGAGGCAGAGACCTTCGACGAACTCCTCGCACGATGCGCGAAAATCCAAGACAAGGCCAATGCGCGCGGCTGAGAAAAGCGTCCATGATCGCGGGAAGCCAAATGAAATAACAATACATGCGATGGCCGACCCGTGATTTTTAACCGCAACACCACCTGTCGGCCCGGCCTTTTCGCCCGTCTGCTTCCTTCCGGCAGGTGGAAACTCCGGCTACCGACCGCGACCGCGGGGTCCGCCGAGCTGCACACCGGAACGTGGGTAGAGCTGCCGTGCCTGGACATTACTGCGATCGCGATCAAAAAGGCCCTGCTCTTGCACACGGTCGAAATCCGCACGCGCAGTCATGTCGAAACGCTGTCGTGCCTCGGCGAGGAGGCCGCGAGCCGGCTCGCGAACGACCTTCACAGATTCATCAATCGCTACCTGCTCGAACTGATCAAGTCGGATCAGGAGATCTTGAAAGAGGTCGATGCGAAACTCGAGCCATTAATCGAGGGCAAGCGGCAATACCTGGCACAGGCGGATCTCGCTCAAGCCATCGCGAGTGTTTCAGGCCCGGCCGCCGCAGCACTGCCCCATCCGTTGTTTGACGCCGATGGCATAACAGCAGCCATGGAAGCCAATCTTCCACGGTCTCTGTCTTTCCTGACCGACCCCGACGGGTGCCATCGCTACAATAATGAATTTGTTGCCATCGAGCTCACCAGGTATGCCCCCTTCTTCGACGATCTCGATGGCCGATCGTTGTCCGACCAACAGAGGGAGTTCTG
This sequence comes from Agrobacterium sp. DSM 25558, assembly GCF_900100825.1. Taxonomy (NCBI): domain Bacteria; kingdom Pseudomonadati; phylum Pseudomonadota; class Alphaproteobacteria; order Hyphomicrobiales; family Rhizobiaceae; genus Agrobacterium; species Agrobacterium sp. DSM 25558. Next base: position 91,215 of record NZ_FMUD01000017.1, read on the forward strand.
TATTCGGTTGGAGGATAGTAATCTCCTGATCGCGTCTGTAGGATCAGGCAAGTCGGCGACAATGGTTGGCAAGGTTGCCTATGTGTTGGACAAGGGACTGTATCAGCCGGAAGAAATCCTTGTTCTAGCCTACAACAGGACCGCCGCTGAAGAGCTTAAGGAACGAATAGCGCATCAGCTTGGCGTCCTGCCGGCGGATCTGCAGTGCAAGGTCACGACTTTTCATGCTCTCGGTTGGGATATCATCAAACTGGTAGAGGCAAGGCCACCGCAATTGGCCAATTGGGTGGATCATCCTGCCGGCGAGGCACGGGTCATCTCCAAGATCATCGAAGACTTGATGCAATCGGACGCGAGCTTCGCCAAGGTCTGGATTGAGCTTTTGGTGCTCTATCCGAAAGCCGATATTCCTGCCTCCGTTTTTGACAGCGCTTGCCTACGGATTGATATCTCCCGCGCCCTGGATACGCTGGTGCCGGTCCAGCCAACCGACCTCTATTTTTGGAACAGCATTTACAAGCCGCTCTGAATACGCATCGAAAGGAGGAGAGAGTACATCATCGGTCTTACCCCTACGCACGACCTTGCCGAGATGCAGGATCGTTACGTGCGCAGCGATTGATCTGACGATGTTGAGGTCATGGGTGATGAACAGATAGGCAACGCTATTTTCGCGCTGCAAGCGCAGGAGTAAGGCGAGAATGTCTTTGGCGACCAACGGATCCAGTGCCGACGTGGGTTCATCACAGATGATAAGGCGTGGACGGGCAGCAAGAGCGCGAGCAATGCAGACCCGCTGCTTCTGACCGCCAGATAGCGAACGGGGGTACCGCTTCGCCAACAACGGATCCAACTCCACCTGAGCCAGTAGTTCATTTACCCGCGCCCGCCGCGCATCTCCCTGCAGCCCCTCGTATAAACTGACTGGCCGTCCAACGATATCTTCGACGGAATGGCGTGGATTGAGAGCCGTATCCGGCATCTGATGGATCGTCTGAAGCAATCGGCGCTGTTCAAACGACCGTCTGGCCGTTCGCGGATCGAGTAGTTCTCCCTTGAAATGAAGACTGCCCTTCAGAGGCGGCAGCAGACCGTTGATCACGCGGCCAAGTGTCGATTTGCCGGAACCGGATTCGCCAACCAATGCAGCAGTTTCTCCAGCTCGGATTTCAAGCGATACATCCGCAAGGACCGGCTGGCCATCGGCATAGGCAGCCGAAATGCCTGAAACCGCCAACACGCTGGTGCCCTGATCCGACTGCGGCCGCGGCTCCAGCCGGCTCGCAGTAATGAGCATACGGGTGTAATTCTGTGCAGGCTGCTCGACGATGCGAGCGACAGGTCCATGTTCGACTGTTTTTCCATGCCGCAGCACCATGATTTCATCCGCAATCTGCGTAACAACTGCAAGATCGTGACTAATGTAAAGCGCCGCGGCTCCGGCGAGAGCAAGAGCATCACGAATAGCTTTCAGCACGTCGATCTGGGTAGTGACATCCAGTGCCGTCGTGGGCTCGTCGAAGACGACGAGGTCGGGTCGTGAGCAGAGCGCCATTGCCGTCATGGCGCGCTGAAGCTGCCCGCCGGAGACCTGATGGGGGAAGCGGTCGCCAAAGGCTTTCGGGTCTGGCAGACCGAGAAGGTGCAGAAGATCGTTGGCGCGCGCATTGGCCTGGTTGCGCGTCATAACACCGGACAGTAGGGACGATTCAGCGATCTGGTCGCGCAGGCGATAGGCTGGGTTGAAAGCCGCACTCGCTGATTGGGCCACATAGGCAATGCGATTTCCTCGCAGCTGCCGGCGATCGTCTTCGCTAAGGGAAGCCAGGTCCACGCCGTCAAACAGCACGACCCCGGATTTTAAGGCTAAGCCGCGCCGAACATAGCCAAGTGCCGCGAGCCCGATCGTCGATTTTCCTGCACCAGATTCCCCAATGAGTCCGAGAACCTCGCCCTTTTTCAACGAGAAGGAAATGCTGTCGACGATCGGTGGCGTGTCCGACGGGCCTGCTCGCCCGATAGAAAGATTTTGGACATCCAGAACTGGCTCTGTCATTGGGTCAACCGTTCTCCACGAAAGCATCGGCATCGAGAATCCAGTCGACAACCATGTTGACCGAAATGGCAAGCAGAGCAATCGCTGCCCCAGGTACCAGCGCAGCTCCCACTCCGAACAGGAGGCCATCCTTGTTCTCCTTGATCAGACTACCCCAGTCGGTGATTGGCGGCTGTATTCCGAGGCCGAGAAAGGAAAGGGTCGACACGAACAGCACTGCAAAAATGAACCGCAGCCCCGTTTCGGCCATCAACGGTGCAAGCGCATTGGGCAGTATTTCGCGAAACACGATCCACAACCTTGTCTCACCGCGTAGGATCGCCGTTTCGATGTAGTCAAGCACTGCGATGTCGGCTGCCAGCGAACGGCTCAACCGGAAGAAGCGGGTGGCTTCCAAAAGCGCTATGATGCCGACGATAAAAATCACAGATCGCGGCAGGATGGTCAGCAGAACAAGGGCGAATATCAGCGTCGGGATGGCCATCAGCAGGTCGACGGCCCGAGACAGGGCCGTGTCCAGCCAATCGTTTCGCAGCCCCGCCAGAAGTCCCAGGCTCGTACCGATGGCAAAGGCTATCCCTGTGGCGGCCCCCGCGGTGAACAATGTAATCCGCGCGCCCCAGATGAAGCGCGACAACAAGTCTCGCCCGATCATGTCCGTTCCCAGCGGCGCGCTGAGCGAAGGATAATCCCAACTCGCGCCGACGATGTCGTTGACGCCATGAGGCGCCAGAATGGGCGCAAACAGCGCAATCGTCAGAAACAGGGCGACGACGAACATGCCGGTGGCGGCGGAAGCAGTGATATGTTTGAACATGCTATTTCGGGTGCCTCAGTCGCGGGTTCGCGAGTGTCGAGAGAACATCGGCGAGAAGATTGAGACTGATGTAGAGGGCAGCAAAAAGTAGACAGCAGGCCTGAACCACGGGGACATCGCGGTTGACCACGCTGTCGACCATGAACTGTCCCATGCCCGGATAAACGAAAATCACCTCGACGACCACGACACCAGCGATCAGATAGGCCAAGTTGAGTAGGACGACGTTGATGATCCCCGCCAGCGCATTGGGCAATGCGTGACGCCAGATGATCGTCGCGTGCGGAACCCCTTTCAGGATCGCCATTTCGATATAGGGCAAGGTCAGGACATTCAGTAAAGCCGCGCGCGTCATGGTGGTGATATGGCCGGTAACGGCCAGGGTGAGCGTGGCACAGGGCAGAATCATTGCCAGAACCCGATCACCAAAGCCCATGGTCGCAAACACCGTTGCGCTGCTGGCCAGCCATCCGAGCGTAATCGAGAAGATGAAGATCAACAAGTAACCGACGAAGAACTCCGGCAGGGCGACGATGCCGCGCGTCACGGTCGAAATGGTACGATCCAGAATCGTACCCCGATAGCGGACGGACAGGATGCCAAGGAAGACCGACAAGGGCACGGAGACCAGCGCCGCTGCGCCAGCAAGAACAAGAGTGTTTCCAAGCCTCAGGCCGATACTGGACGTAACGCTCCGGCCGTTCATCAGGCTGACCCCGAAATCGCCCTGCAGGGCGTTCGACAACCACAGGAAATAGCGAGCAACAATCGGCTGGTCGAGACCCAGCTGGCTTCTAAGCTCGGCAAGGGATGCGGGTGTCGCCGATCGGCCGAGAAGTGCCGTCGCAGCATCTCCCGGCAAAACTTCCGTACCGACGAAAATCAGCGTGGAAATCACGAACAGCAGCAACAGACCGGACAGAACCCGCTTGGCGATTAATCGAACAAGGCGATTGTTTCCGTATCGCGGCTGCTTGATCTGCCCGATCTCAAGGTTTTCGACAAGCGCCATTGGTCACCTCCGCCCTATGGGAACGGGATCCAACGTGTGTCGCCGGGCCCCGTATGGTCTTTTTCAGCTTTCGAGCCAGACCTTTTCCGCAGTTCGCGGCCCGTTTTGACCCGGGATCGCCTTATACCCCTTGAGCTTGCTGCTCGATGCACTGATCTGCGCCGCGTAGGCCGGAATGATCGAGCTGTTCTCCTCGATGATCAGCACCTGCGCATCATGATAGAGCTGTTTGCGCTTCGTCTCGTCAAGTTCTCCACGCGCTGACAGGACGAGCTGGTCGAAGGCCTGGTTCTTCCAACCGGACTCGTTCCAAGGCGCTTCCGACAGATAGATCAGCGACAGCATCGCATCTGCCGTCGGGCGAGCGCCCCAGCCGGACGCCACGAAGGGATGTTTCAGCCAGACATCGCTCCAGTATCCGTCGGCCGGCACGCGGTTGACCTCGAACGGTATGCCGGCCTTCGTCGCCGACTGCTGATAGAGTTGGGCTGCATCGAGCGCGCCGGTGAAGCTGGCACCATCGGAGGCCGACAGCACGATCTTGCCGTCGTAACCGGCCTTCTTCCAGTGGAAGGCGGCCTTGTCCGGGTCATAGGGCCGTGTTGGCACGTCGGAGGCAAAGTATCGGTTGGAGGGAAAGATCGGATTGTCGTTGGACACCGTTCCAGCGCCGCTGAGGATCGAGGTGACAATCTGCTCCCGTTCGATCGCGTATTTCAGTGCAAGACGCACATCGAGATTGCTGAACGGAGCGCTGTCGGCACGGCCTGCGAACAGAACGATGTAGCTGTCGTCTTCCCGATGCAGGGTGAGCGACTGGTTTGAAACGAGCTTCTGCGCGATCCGCGGCTCGACATTGTTGATGAGGTGAACCGAGTTGCTGATGAGAGCGGCAACGCGCGCGGATTTGTCGTTGTAGGCAACGGTTTCCACCGAATCCACATGTCCGCGCTCCGGGTCCCAGTAGTTGGGATTGCGCTTTGCCAGCGTGCGGACACCGGGCTGAAAATCCTCGAGGATGAACGCACCGGTGCCGATGCCGTCATCGAAATTGGCGCCGTTCGGCGTGATGCCGAAATGAACGTCACCGAGTAGATACGGGAAATCGGCATTCGGCCCGGAAAGGCGGAAAGTGACTTCGTTGTCCGCCGACTTGACGATATCGGTGACGCTGAGAAGATATCCCTTGCCGGCCGACTCCGATTTTTCGCCACGATGATGGTCGAGCGAATAGATGACGTCCTCGGGCTTCAGTTCCTTGCCGTTGTGGAACTGGACGCCCTTTCGCAGCTTGAAGATCCATGTGCTGCCACCGGCAGCCGGCTCCCAACTTTCGGCAAGGCCGGCACGCAAGCTTCCGTCCTCGTTAAGATCCGTCAGCGTGTTGAAAAGCTGCAGGCCGACATTGTAGGCGTAGGCCTCGAAATAGAAGGCCGGATCGAGCCGATCTGCGCTGGAGGCGTTGTCGATGCCGAGGATCAGATGGCCGCCCTTGCGCGGCTGCTCTGCACGGGCAAAACCCGGCAGGATGAGAGAACCGGCAGCAAGAACGCCCGCCGCCTTTAGCAGGGTGCGCCGGTCGATACCGCCGGCATTGGTCTCGTTGCGAAATGTCATGGTCTTTGTCCGTTAAGGTGTGGCGCGCGATCAGGCGGCGGCATGATCCGGTCTGAATGTCGTCTTGATTTGGGTGATGTGTTCTGGCCCTATGCCGCAACATCCGCCGACGATGGATGCGCCGGCATCGACCCAACGCCGGACGAAAGCCAGATAGCCCGGCGGGTCCAGATCCTCGCGCAGTTGGCCGAGACTGGAGTTCGCCTTCAGCTCTTCCGTGCTTTCGGGCTTTGGAACGAAGGCATTGGCGTAGACGCCGATGGTGGCATGAAGCGAGGAATCCTTTAGCGACTGGCGCGCCGCCTTGATCGCAGCCTCCATCACCTCGGCCTGGCTGCAGTTGAACAGCAGCGCAGCGGCCCCCAGTTCGACAGCCTTGGCAGCAGCCTCCGCCACGGTTTCTCCCGAGCGCAGACGAGGCGGCCATTTTCCCGCGATGACATCCTTGACACCGTGTCTGTCGTCCAAGGTGAAGGAAAGCCAAAGCGGCCGATGGTCCTCACCCAATGCCCGGCGGATGGCCTCTACTTCGACAAGCGATCCTTGCGTTTCCGCCAGCCAGAAATCGACATGGGGAGACAGGCCCTCGACCAGGACAGACAGAATGGATGGTGCCTTTTCGACGTCGAACAGATCAGGCCGGTAAGAGCCGAAAACCGGCGGCAGCGAACCGGCCACGAGGACCTTCCGTCCTGCCTTGTCCGCCGCCGAACGCGCCAGCCTCCCGGACAGATCGACGAGTTCGAGGCCACGCGCCGCAAAGCGCTCATCGCCAATATGGAACGGCACGACGGCGTAGCTGTTGGTGGTTATCACATCGGCTCCGGCTGCGATAAACGCATCATGCGCCTGCTCGACGTATTCGGGTGCTTCGATCAATGCCAACGCCGACCATTCGGGCTGCTGAAACGGGGCGCCACTCTTCAGCAACTCCCGGCCCATGCCGCCGTCGAGAACCGTGATGTTTTGAGACATTCGTCTTCCTACCCTCATTCGTCGATCTGTTTCAGACGCCTCCCTCTGCTTCCGGCAGAGTTCACCATGACCGGGATATAGACACTCGACTCAAACTGCCTTCAAGAGGATATATTCTATAGTTTTCATAGAATAAAGAAATTCCTGCCCGAAGAACGAGTTTCAAGGTGGCGGCCGAAGATCTTCTCGTTGCGCCGACCGCCATCAGCCATCAGATATGGCGCGGTTTTCCCGGCGTCTTTTCTTCTCCTGCCCTCAAGTCCGCCATTTGGCTGGCCGTATTCCCTGTGCCGGCGAGGCCATGTCATCCGTTCCGATGGCGCAGGAGTTATCACCGAGGACGGACAACGGTTCTTCTGCGATTTCGGGATTGGTCTGGAGCTGGCCAAGGCATCCAAACGACAATTCTGTCGAACATGCCTCGATTGGAGCGAGCGGCGGCCCCATCTGGCCGGATGGCTCGGCGCTGCGATCTTAAGCCGTTCGCTTGATCTCGGTTGGGTTGCCCGATCTTCGGAAAGCCGCGCCCTTCAGCTAACGAACGCGGGACGCATTGGGTTTTCCGCACGATTTGAGATTGCATCGGCGTCTTTAGGGCTTCGCAAAGATCCTGATAAATGTGCCATCACAGCAATCTAGCTACGATCTATTTCGGGAATCGCTCAAGGAGTTTTGGCGCTCCCTCAGGATTCCCGCGGCTCACGCCTTTGCCGTGCGTCCCATATACCGATCGTGCTACTCAGTATAATCAAGGCAGCTCCAGCAAGAAGAGTTGGTGTAGGTGCATCGGAAAACAACAACCAACCGAACAAAAGCCCCCAGAGAAGTTGGCTGTACTGGACGGGTGCGATCACCGATGACTGTGCCATGCGAATTGAGTACGTAAGGCACAATCTGCCGAGGGCGAGTAAAGCGCCTGCCGCCGCGTAAAGGCCCCACTCCCGGTATGTCGGAGGAATGTAGCCGTTGGGCATAAAGACGCCTGTTATTGCGACCAGAATTCCAACAGGAATCAACGTATCGGCCAAGGGAGTGGAGTGTGTCCTCCAAGCGCGCACCATGATGATAGAAATCGATTGGGCGAAAGCTGCGCCCAGCGCCACACTCGCAGCGATCGTTTCCAAGTTCCCCTGCGGTTTAAGGATCACCACAATGCCCATAAAACCCAGTGCAACGGAGAGCCATTGCAAATGGCTTGGCGACTCTTTGAGAAGGAACAATGCGAGGAGCACCGTGAGCGCAGGACTAGCAAATCTGATAGAATAGACCTCCGCAAGCGGCATTCTTGTCAATGCAAAGAGGGTGAGCCATATCATGGCCACTGACATGATGCCGCGACCGATGATGATGAAGAGGATTTTTGTCGTCTCGACCCGAAAGCCACCCAGCGGCTTTGCAAGCACTGAGGCGAACAACAGCGTGAAGATACCGGAAATAAAAAGCACCTGAGACAAAGAGTGCGTTTCAACGAGCTTCTTAGAGATCACGTCCATTCCGGAAAAGGATGCGAAACCAAGAAATGCCAGGAGATAACCAGCAACATTGTTGTCGTTTCTTATTTTTTGGAAAATCATGCCGTGCTCACAAAAAAATGGAGAGTTTTTGGTACGATGGGCATGTAAACGCGTTGTGACAGGAAGCCTGAGAGCCGGGTGATGGCGCTTTTGATGTTGTAGGCGAGCGCCGCCATGCGGTCGAGCACCGATTCGTTCTCCAGATACGATACGCGACGGAAGCTTCTGGTGCAGCGTTCGCACAGGTTGCACGCCTTGCAGGCGTTGCGATTGACGTAGTCAATCTTAACATTGTCGCGGGACTTGCTAAAGTGACGGGGCGAGAGCACCTGGTCTGCCAGGCAAGGGTAAATGTCCTTGTCCGGATCGTAGCGGAAATCCTCCTTGGAGAAGAAACCCTGGGCCACGGCCGGCCCGCGGATCGGCTTGGGAACATAAGCGGTTATGCCGGCCGTCTCACAAGCCTCGATATCCTCGATCTTGAAGTAACCCTGGTCCGCCACCGTCTCGATCCTGTCGACGCCGAGCCTGTCCATTGCTGCCTCGACCGTCGGCGTAAGAAGCCCCATGTCGAGGAGCTGGTTGCAGAACTCCTGCTCGGCGATCAGCTTGTGCTTCACATCAACAGCAAGCTGGATGTTGTGTAGCCAACGCCGACCTTGGTCATGCGGCCCATGGCTCGGGCATCCGGATCGCTCAGCGAGAGCTGGTCCTCGCCGGGCGCTGTCGGCCGAGGATTTCATCGCCCGTTACCAGCGTAAAACGTGTAGCGGAAGTGTTACATGGGCGGCGCTAATGTAACAGAGTTGACATGAAACCGACATTCAGACTTCATCAACCATCGCTAATCCAAAGCCCGACAGGGTATGGACGGGCGAAAAAGCATGAAGTTTGAGTTGAGGAATGTCACCCGCCAGTTTGGCGACCGTATCGCGGTGAACGCCGTGAACGTCGAGATTCCCCAAGGCCAGATGGTTGGCATCATCGGCCGCTCCGGTGGTTGGCTTGGCCGCGATGCCTTCTCGGACACTAGCTTTCCAACGCCCGACGTGGAAGGCCTGACGCAGGACGAGGTTCACGCGCTCACCGCCGATCCGCGCCGCTACGCATTCCACGCGACGCTGAAGTGTTGATTTCCACTGAGAGCTGATGGAGTGGATGCCGCCTCCTGACGGCATCGCAATTTGCCAGAGTGATGTTCGCCAGAACGTCATCCTCTTCGTCCGTCAGCGAAGGCAGCTTATCAATGCCCTTCGCGCACATCTAGCCGAGCATGGCGTCATTGCACCGCAGGGAATTGCGAGCCTGGGCTTGTTGGGTGCGGAGTGTTGATCGTCGGCGTCATTCTCCTTTCAGGAGGCTAAGGCAATGATATGACTTCTTCAGATCGCCCGAATGATCTTCTGTATTTGGCCAGATCGGCATCGCCAGCGTCGCGCGCTCCTCGAAATGGACAATGATAAGCTTGACGATTTCGGGATCAGCGAAAGTGCGTCAATGCAAAAGGACGCAAGCCATTTTGGCGCTGACAGGCTCGTAGTGGAGTTTCCTGTCTTTTTCCGCATTGATCGTTGCCCTTGGATCCGGCTGTCATGAGCTTGATATGCGAAGCCTGCAAGGCAACAATTTTCATTCGAATGGCTGGCCTTATACCAACCTTCAGTGACTATGACTCTCTTTGGGGGATTTCCATCAGCCGACGAATCGAAATCGATAGCGCAAACAGGAGGTTTGCGATGGGTTCAGCGCTTTCATTACGGTCGGATTTCGACGGGGCCGGGTTCCGGCGTCTGGCTCGCCAGACACGCGATAAAGTGGCCTGGTTCACCTGCACCGCATCAACCCGTCGCAAAACATGCAACGGTTCTATACGCTCGCAACCCACCCGACGCTGTTTGGAGGCGCTTCGGTGATCCGAAACTGGGGCCGGATCGAGATGAACGGCCAATCAAATGATGAGACTTTCGACACGAGTGATAACGCCATTTCCGCCGCCATGCGCATGGAACGAGCGAAAAGTCGGCGCGGATATTGGGAGAGTGAAGTGCCGTGAGGCTGGCAATCTCAGGAAAATCCGCTGTTTCCAGTGGATTGAGCCTGTCGCGGCCTTGACCGCCCTACCCTCGCCTCAAGGTGAGTGCGATACCGGAAGAGATCATCAACCACACAGGAGATTTCTTCCATGACGACAACCAACGAGATCGCAGACAAGATCGCATCGGAACAAAACTTGACGAAGGCGCAGGCCAAGACCATCGTCGAAAGCGTCTTCAAGCAGATTGCAGACGCGGCACAGGCAGGCGTGGAAACATCGATCCCTTCCTTCGGCAAATTCAAGGTCAAGGAAACTGCGGAGCGCGACGGCCGCAATCCCGCAACCGGCGCGACCATCAAGATAGCCGCGTCGAAGAAGCTAACGTTTGCGGCGGGGAAGTCTTTGAAAGACGCGCTCAACGGCTGAAGCCGCCGGTCGCGCTGGAAGCAGGAAGCCGCCCTTCTAGGGCGGCTCGCTTTCGATGAGGCCCTTTTGCTCGGCCCAAAGCGCCTCGCGCTCCTCCAGCGCTCTTGCCAGTTCTCCCTGAATCCAGCGACGTTCGTTGAGGTAAACGGCATCACGAGCCTCGGCGCGCAGTTCCTTGATGTGTTGTTCGATCATCTCCGTTGCCGTTCGCCGTATCGAAACCTCGACCAGCTCGCCCTCCTCGTTCTCGTCAAGGACAGGTACCTCTGCCCCCGCTGGTGTCACGATCTTTGTGAAGGCTGGGATCGACGCTCAGCGTCGGCCGTCCGCCGCCTCCATCACGCTTTCGCGGATGTTTCCGGCCGAGACGATATGAACCGGGAATGGCAGAACGTTAGGCGACATCAGCCACTCAAGGTGCTCATAGACTGCTTTCGGCTCCCAGCCGGTATCGGCGAAGATCGCGCAATCCGGCACGGGGCTAATCTCGCCATGGGCCGCCATCAATGCCAGTGTCGTGGACTACTGGACGCCGGTGCCAAGCGATAGCGCGCGAAGGCGGATGGGGAAAGCGCCGCGCCCTCCCTGTCGTGTATCAGCGCGTGGAACATCAGCCTGCCTCCCCGCTTGTGGCAAGCAGCCAGCGCCGGAGGTCCTGCCGCATCACGCCGATCGGCCCGTTGATCTCGATGATCGAGGCATTGGCTGTGAGATAGCCGCCGTCACGGAAGAGCGTCACAAAAGCGCGCATGACGTCGAGGTAGAGGTGGCCGCCAACGAGCGCCACCTCGGCGAAGGGCCGTCGCCCGAATTGCGTCAAGGCCGCAATATGCATGCCGGCATGTTCGCCTGACGGCATGACCGGCGCAGCGTTTTCGGGCGCGGCCACCGCATTCCGAGACCGCTGGCCTTGATGGCGGCGGCGATCTCTTTGGTCATGCGGCTGCCGTACATCTCGATTGGTGTATCCGCCGATCAAAACCCGAAATGGGCCGAGAAGAAAGCAACCTACTTCCCGTCCGGATCGACCGTGCGCAGTGTGCGACATAGCGGGCCATCGTAACGCTGGCTCGCCGGGAGATATTTCGGGTCCCCACGTTTCGTGGCAGCGCATTCAAAGATCAGCAACCAAGAAGGGGAAGTCGCGTCTATCACGCAGCCTCCCTGTGTTCAACTGCCACCAGTTGCAAGCTGTGGAGATAATTCACCGCACGCTGCGCATGGCGAAGCCCTTGCGCGAATCCCTCACCCCGGCAGGACCAGAGGCGGGACGGGTTGCGGTGAGATCAATTAATGAGCCTCTTCCTCGGCGCGTGCGAGAGACTTCACCAACAGGACCACCTTCTGCCGCACAGATGCTGACGAGATCTTGACGAAGGCGCGGTTGAGGTTGAGCCCTTCTGTCGACGACAGGAACAGGGAAACCTCGTCGGTTTCGCATGTGACATGGGCGTCATCGCCGCCTTGCAGCGCATTGTGGTTTCCGTCGAAGAAATAGGAGAGCGGAACATCCAGCGCTTTGGCGATCTGGCTGAGGCGGCTGGCACCTACGCGGTTGACGCCCTTTTCGTATTTCTGGACCTGCTGGAAGGTAACGCCGAGCCCGCTTGCGAGCGCCTGCTGGGACATGCCATGAAGCTTCCGCTTCAGCTTGATACGGGTCCCGACTTCGACATCGATCGCATTCGGGGCTTTCCTGATATCACTCAAATGTCCGCCTCCTTGCGCCTGTAGTGGTTGCAAAATTACGAGACGGCTGCATTCCGCGCAAGGCAATCTTTCAGTACGTGCACGATAAAATAGGAAATTCTCCCGGTCTTTCCCACTAACGGTTCGGGTCAGGTCCTGTTGTAGTCTCTTCGGTCGGCGCAAGCTCTGCCGACGTCTGTCTCTCTCGCCGGATTTCCTCCACGCGCAACTACGCCGACAGGCGATCCGCGTCGTCCACCGAACTGGCAGGCATCCTGTTTGTGTCCAGGCACGAGCATTGAAGTTGTGATTGAGCTTTCCGATGATGGCCGCTCGCAAAGCGCCAACAACAAGTTTGACTGTGATCCGGCTCCCAAGGTTCACCCCTTTTGGCGCGGAAGAGTGGCTCTGACTCACTTTTGATGAATTCTGGGCGTTGGCTGGCGTTGGTTTTGCAAAAGGAATCAGCGCCATGGTTCGTTCGCTTCGCCCCTCCGCACTCGTACCCCGAGGCTTTGTCATCGAAGAGACAGCTTCTGCTGGTGACGCGATAATCCTCGCTGTCCGATCGGCGGATATGTTCAGCAGTTGTCCAGGCTGCGGAACAAGATCGGAGCGGATACACAGTCGTTACCATCGACGCCTGACGGATCTGCCCATCGCGGGAAAGTCCGTGCGATTGGTTATTGCCGCACGCCGGTTCTACTGCGACACAGTGCTGTGTGGCCGAAGGATCTTTACCGAGCGTTTCGAGGCAGATGTCCTAGCGCCGTGGGCGCGGCGTACTGCGCGGCTTGATCATACGGGCTTGCTTTGGGTGGGCGGCCGGCTGCGGCTTTCACCGGCAGACTAATGGTGCCGGTCAGCAACGACACCTTGCTGCGCGTCGTCCGACGGCGCGGCACCCCGCGTTTCGTTCCGCCGACGGTGATCGGCATCGACGACTGGGCGTGGCGGCGCAACCAGCGATATGGGACGATCATCTGCGATCTCGAGCGGCGCAAAACCATTGCACTTCTGCCGGACCGAGAGCCGGCAACCGCTCAGGCTTGGCTTTCGGATCAGCAACAGATCACTATTGTCGCCCGCGACCGCGGTGGCGCCTACGCCCTTGCTGCAGCCAAGGCGCTGCCGGACGCAACCCAAGTAGCCGATCGGTGGCACTTGATGGAAAACGCCAGTCGGGCATTCATCGACGCGGTCCGCAAATCTATGCGACAGATCAGAACGGCGATTGGATCCGCAACGATCAATCCGGACCTGCTGACAGCCGCTGAGCGGATCTAATATCAGGGATATCTGCAGCGAGAAGACACGAACGCCGCGATTCTGGACTTGGCCAAGTCCGGTGTTGCAATCAAAGAAATCGTTCGTCGCACCGGGCACAGTCGTGGCCTCGTCAGGCGGGTGCTGTGCGGTCAGCGATCCGACGTATTCCGCGGGCGAGAGAACTCCCTTGAAGTTTATCTGCCATGGCTCGATGCTCAATGGAGTGCCGGTCACCGCAATGGCACACAGTTGTGGCGAGAGCTGACGCGCCAGGGATTCCATGGCTGCCTTCGCGTCGTAACCGAATGGGCGACGCGTCGACGAAAGGCGGAAAATATGGATTGCCAGGCGTTGAGCCGTACACCGTCGGCACGGGCTATCGCACGCCTCATGACCATCGGTCGCGACGATCTCTCCAAGTCTAAGACCGTTACGGTTGCTGCGATTGAAGGCGGAGTGCCTCAACTTGTCGAAGCGCGGGAAGGCGTCGCCGCTTTCCAAGCCAGGATCCGCAAGAAATCTCTCGCCGTCCTCGAACCATGGCTGGAACGCGCCCGATCAAGCTTGGTCGCGGCCTTTGCCAATGGTGTCGCCAAAGACCGGGCAGCCGTGAGTGCCGCGATCAGTTCGCCATGGTCAAACGGACAGACCGAGGGGCAGATCACCAAGCTCAAGCTTGTAAAACGCCAGATGTACGGGCGAGGAAAAATCGACCTCCTCCAGGGCCCGCGTCATTGGCGTCGGGTAACCCTCTGATCACCAAAATTGCGTCAGTGCCGAAGAGTGACCCCAGATGCTACGAAGTAAGGTGCTGATGTGCATTATTTTTTTGCTATCCCAACTGGGGTCATCTTTCGGCACCTATGGCGGGGTCAAATGACTCGCCGAAACACAGTCAGGTCGCGGCCGAACACATCACCCTTGAAACTGCTTTCCAAACCTGCGGCGATATCCTTGCCAGCGGTATAGTTCGGCACCATAACATAGAGCTTTTTCACCACGCACTCATTCATGATCTTGCCAAGGGCGATGGGCACCATGTCATTCTGCCCGCACAGCGAGAAGAAATCGGGGCTGCAAGGCTTGCCGGCGAATTCAAAAGGGCCTGGATTGGTGCTGATCAGGAACTTGCCTGAATCGATCACCGATTTGCGCGCCGCCGTCAGCACGTTGGACCAGATAAATCCGGCGACACCATCCACATCGTCCTGCCGGATCAGCTTCTCGGCCTTTTGGCGCCCTAACTCCGGCTTGAGGCCATCATCCTTGAATAAGACTTCGATCTGCTTCCCGCCGATCTTTCCACCAACATGCTCCACCGCCTGATTGACGGCGTTGACCATATCATTTCCGGTCGATGCGGTCGGCGTCGTCGATGTTGTGATGAAGCCGATCTTCACCGGTTTGTCGGCCCCTTTGGCGATGCCAGCGCCCGCAAGCATCGCCATGAGTGCAGTTATAGCAATTCTCTTCATGTTTCCCTCCCAGAGTAGATTCTCAACCTCCTTCGTTATCCGGCTGGTTGCCGGGGGCCGTTTGGCGAAATTCCTCGAGTTCCGCCAGGGCTGACCCAATCCTGCGGATGGTCGGATAGGAATCCATGTTCACCTCGAAGCGCTTGTTGTTGGTCAGCTGTGGTGCAAGGCAGATGTCCGCCATGGTGACATGGTCGCCGTGGCAGTAGCGCCCTGTCTCTGGCTCGTTAGTCAGCCGCTGCTCGAGGGGGCCAAAGGCTTCGGCAACCCAGTGGCGGAACCACGCCGCTTGCGCTTCCTCGTCGGCTCCGAGATGGTCCTTCAGATAAGCAAGCACCCGAAGATTGTTGATTGGATGAATGTCGAGCGCAATCATCTGGGAGAGGCTGCGCACCCGGTGACGTCCAGTGGCATCCTGCGGCAGCAGCGCCGGCTCCGGCACCATCTCGTCGAGGAATTCAATGATCGCCAGCGACTGCGTGTAGACACGCCCGTCGGTCCAGGTCAGCGCTGGCACCAGACCTTGCGGGTTCAATTTGAGAAACCGCTCGGAGCGCTGTTCACCTTGCCGCAGGTGGAAGGCCTGGTAATCATAATCGATGCCCTTCAGCGCAAGGGCGATCCGGACCCGATAGGATGTCGAGCTTCGGAAATAGTTGTGCAGGATCGGGCGGTTCATGCGGCTTTTCCTGCAGGCTTTGCGGGTGAAGCGCGCTCAACGATTTCGATGGCGATCTCGCCCAGTCCATCGATGCCGCCGGTCACCCTGTCACCGGGCACAATCGCCCCGACGCCAGCCGGTGTTCCCGTCATGATGATATCGCCGCGTTTCAGCGACATGGAGCGCGACAGGATGGAGACGATTTCCGGCACATCCCAGATGAGCTCGGCAATATCGGCGTCCTGACGAACCTTGCCGTTGACCGCAAGCCATATTCTTCCGTTCGCCGGATGGCCGATGGCGGAGGCACGACGAAGCGGAGCAATCGGGGCTGAAAGGTCAAATGCCTTGCCCCAGTCCCATGGCCGCCCCTTGTCGCGTGCCGCCAGTTGTAGGTCACGCCGGGTCAGGTCGATGCCGACGCCATAACCCCAGACCACGTCTAGTGCGTCTTCCTGAGCTATATCGACGCAATCCTTCCCAATGGCGACGATAAGCTCGATCTCGTAGTGGAAATCCTGCGTCTCCGACGGATAAGGGATTTTGCTGCCGTTATCCACCACCGCATCAGCGGGCTTTGTGAAGAAGAAGGGGGGTTCCCGATCCGGGTCCTTCCCCATCTCACGGGCATGTGCCGCATAATTCCGTCCGACGCAGAAAATGCGCCGCACCGGGAAACGGCTCTGGCTGTCATTAATGGCGAGGGATGCCGGTGCGGGTGGGTCGAACTCAAAATTGCTCATCAGTTTTCCAATCTGTTCCTTCGTGACATTGCGGCGAAGCTGGCGCTGCCCAGGTGCATCCAGACAAACCGGAGATGCACTATGTTCCGCGTTCTTGTCAGTGTACTGGCCGTTCAACCAGATCGATGCTCTTGAGCGCCTGGCGGTCGATCTTGCCGGTGCCCGTTTTAGGCAGCTCCTCGAAGAAGATGACGCTGCGGGGATATTTGTAGGGCAGCAAGGTCTTCTTGACGTGCTGCTTCAGGGTTTCGGCAGCCTCCGCCTCCTCCGCTGCCCGGTTTTCCAAAACCACGAAAGCTTTCAGGGTCATGCGCCGATCGGGCATTTCCACCGCAAGAACGGCGCATTCGCGCACCAGCGGATGGTCGGCAAGGCACAGCTCTACCTCCAGGGGATAGACCCACTGGCCCGAAACCTTGACGAACTCGTCAGATCGTCCGAGGAAGTAGTAAAAGCCGTCGCCATCGCGCTTCATGCGGTCGGACGTATAGATCCATCCACCGTTTCGCATGGCTTCTGCTGTTTTGTCGGGGCGGTTCCAGTAGAGGGGCGCATTGGAATCGCCTCGTACCCAGAGAATACCGCTTTCGCCGTCGGCGACCTCCCTGCCGTCAGGATCACGCAACGATACCTCGTAACCCGGAACACGCATTCCCGCCGCGCCAGACCGTCGAGCATCCTTTGTGTTGGAAAGGTAGATGTGCAAAACCTCGGTCGAGCCAAGTCCCTCAATGATATCGCGACCCGAAAGAGCTCGCCACGCCTCGGCAACTTCGTCTGCAAGGACTTCGGCTGCCGATAGGCAAAGCTTCAAGCTGGAGAGATCGGCTTCAGCTGCTTCGGGTGCGCCGATCAGTGCGGTATAGAGTGTCGGGAGACCAAAAAAATGCGTCGGCCGATAGTTCCCTATTGCCGCGAAGACAAGATTGGGCTTCGGTTGGCCCGGAACGAGAACGCTGGTTGCACCGACGGAGAAGGGGAAAGTGAGAGAGTTTCCAAGCCCATAGGCAAAAAAGATTTTCGGAACTGAGAAGCACACATCATCCGAAGACAATTCAAGGACATGGCGACCGAAGGATTGCGCGGTGTAGACCATGTCATGCTGTAGATGGACGATGCCCTTCGGTCTTCCGGTCGAACCGGAGGAATATTGCCAGAAAGCCATGTCATCGCGCCGGGTCGATGCCGCGTCGAGGGTTGTCCCTGCGTGCTGCAGAAAGACCTGGGCCTCTACTGCCGCAACCGGGCAACTCAATGGGGCTGGACCGTTCACCACGACGAGTTTTTCCAGCTGTGTGGCTGTGCACGCGATCTCATCGAACCGGGCAGCAAAGCTGGCGTCCACAATAGCGATACGCGCCGAAGAGTCCTGAAGGTAGAAATTCAGAAGATCCGAAGGCGTGAGCGTATTGATGAGCAGCGGCACCAGCCCGGCGCGGAGCGCGCCGAACAGGGCTGCCGGATAGGCGGGGGTGTCATCGAGAAACAGCAGGACTCTTTGCCCGCGTAGGAGACCGGCATCGATCAGCGCATTGCCGAATCGGCAAGCATCAGTGCAGAGTTCCGCGTACGTGCAAGAGCCTGCGGGGCCTACCACAGCGGGATGACCTCCCCTTCCCCGTTCAAGATTGTCGAATAGAATAGCGCTGGCATTGTATATTTCGGGCAGCGAAAAGCCGATCTCAATGCTGCCTGCCGCGTCCCGTGGAACGCCGTCCTCGATGAGATTCGGCACCTCTGCCATCAAATTGGTCTGAAGCGTCATACCAACCTCCCTCTTCACGCAGCCGGACGCGGACGCACGGCGTCATAGCGCGTCATGAAACCAGGCGACATCGAACGCAGCCGCTCATCATCGATACGGCCAGAACGAGTTATGTAGCTGTAGGCAAGCTCCATCGGTGTGAGATGCATGTGCCTGGGGAAATCTGCGTACCAACTAGCGCTCTCCCGCGCGGCCCTCACCAGCTTTTGAACCACCGGCTGCCGGGTGGCCTGATAATGTTCGAGGGCGTCGCGCAAATCGTTCGGATGCGTTTCGAGGGATTTCACCAGCGCAAGCACATCTTCCAACGCAAGCCTTGTGCCCGAACCGATAGAGTAATGCGCGGTGTGCAGCGCATCCCCGATCAGAACCATATTGCGATGTGACCATCGCTCATTCCAGACCCAGGGAAAATTTCGCCAGCTCGACTTATTGGCGACTAGGCCGTGACCGTCCAGCGTCTCTGCAAAGATTGTTTCGCATCGCGCCTTCATGCCCTCCGGGTCGAGATGGTCAAAACCTGCTTTCAGCCAGCTTGCGCGATCGCATTCCACAATAAATGTGCTCATGGTCTGCGAGTAGCGATAGTGATGAGCGTTGAAAGTGCCGAAATCTGTCTCAACAAAGGTTTGTGTGAGCGTTTCGAAGCGCTTGGTGGTGCCAAACCAGGCAAATTTCTCGTCAAGATAGGAAATCGAGGTTTGAAAATCGCCCTCGAAACTACGACGCACCAGCGAATTGACGCCATCAGCAGCGACGATGACGTCAAAGCCGGCCACTTCCTCGACAGAACGTATGAGCGTCCCGAAGGTTAGCTCGACGCCGGCCGACCGCGCCCGATCCGTCAGGAGAATAAGCAAATCGAGACGACCGATTGCCGAGAAGTCGACGCCGTCGAGAGTGGCGCTCTCGCCTCGATGAACAAGCGTCATGTCAGACCACGTTTCCATGCGGGAAGTAATTTCATCGGCGGTATCCGGATCGTCTGCACGCAGAAAGTCCATTGCGCGCGCCGAGAATACGACTCCAAAGCCGAACGTTGCGCCCTCAGCGTTTCGTTCAAAAACCTGAACAAAATCCTCCGGATGCCGTGTCTTCCAGAGATATGCGAAATAGAGTCCTCCCGGCCCTCCTCCGAGAACTGCGATGCGTTTCATGCGAATCCTCCTTTAAAATTTATGTTTTGCCAAGATAGCCTATATTGCGTACAGTGCAATCAATTTTATGAGGTGAAATTAAATGCAAAATTTTTCAACAGAATTTTCAGTGGAATGGGGTGATTGCGATGAAGCGGGAATTGTTTTCTATCCCAACTATTTCTACTGGCTGGACTGCACATTTCAGCGTTTGCTGCGTTCGCGCGGCCTGGGGCAACGCCAGAACCAGACGGAGTTCGGCGCGGTGACGCCTCTGGTCGATGTCGGCATGCAGTTTCGCGCGCCAGTACGTTACGATGAATCAATTCGGGTGGAAGCGAAGATTGCTGAATGGCAAGAAAAGCAGTTTCGCATTGTATATCGCGTTATTTGCGGTGAAAAGCTGGTCGCGGAAGGGTATGAAGTCAGGGCCTGGGCAGCCTTGACAGAAACCGGACTTCGCGGTGCCCCCATTTCAGCAGAGTTCAAGAGGCGCATGACATGAGCGATATTTTCGAGGATACCGAGAACGACGGGGCGGCGAGTGGCAACGCACGGGGCGGTATCCAGGCACTGGATGCAGCTCTTGTCGTGTTGCGGGCGCTGGCCGATTTAGACGGACCCGTTGCCCTCATCGACCTAGCCCGCGCGGTATCCATGCCGTCGAGCAAGGTACACCGGTATCTGGCAAGCTTCATTCATGCGGGGCTGGTCAAGCAGATGGCGAAATCTGGACGCTATGAGTTAGGGCTATCGGCGGCAACACTCGGTCTTGCCGCGCTTGCACGCAACGATGTGGTCAGTCTGGCTGCGGACGAACTCTCCGAACTTGCCGAACAGACCGGAATGACGGTTCTGCTAAGCGTCTGGGGTAACAATGGCGCAACCGTGATCCGCTGGTGCCGCGCCCCCAGCCCGATGGTCACGTCCTTCGGACTGGGGAGTACGCTGCCGCTGCTGACATCCGCCAGTGGCCGAATTTTGCTGGCCTTTCTTCCCCGGCAGGTCACCGCCGCCCGGTTGAGGCTGGAAGTGGAGCGTGCTTTGGAAAGTGGCTTGACCTGGCCCGATCTCGATCTCAGCACCGGCAGCGTCGAAAAAGTGATCGAGACGATCAGAACAGCCCGTTTCGCCACGATCGACGGTCGCTTCGTGCCGGGTCTGCGCGCCGTTGCAGCGCCAATCACCAACTGGCAAGGCGAGGCTGAAGCGGCCGTGACACTGATCAGCACCTCCGAGCAGATACTGTCTGCGGAGAATTTGGCGGTGCAGGCCCTGCTGGATTTTGTGGCAAGGTTTTCCAGCGGAAAGCAGTGACATAGGCAACATCCCGCCTGACTACAGCCGCCCCTGTCCGCGAGCGGTTAGCGCCAAAAAGTTGGCTCAAAACCCGCCTTATCGCCGGAGATACGTCTGGCACCACGACCGGACAGCCAACGCAGCAAATCGCTTGATGTACCGGACACCATGCACTCGCCGGAACCGACGATGACCGCGTCCGACCGGTCAGAACGCAACAGTCTGACTGACGGAATGGCCGGCCCGCGATGAAGATTAACTGCGACATCCTCAAGGAGACTGTCAGTCACACTATTCGGGAAGTCGCGGAAAGAACCGCCATTGTCAAGATCGACGGCAGCCAGCCAAATTGCCCGCGAACGCAGTCGGGGCGTCTCCGCAACGGGAACCATATCTCCGCGAAGGCTGCGCACCGTGAATAGCCATCCCGCCGCATCAAGATCGCGCCATTCGACATCCAGATGCACCTGTGAATGTCGGTACAGGTAACGCAGGGCATGGGCAGGCAGGCTGGCACCAAAATCGACATCCTCATTTTGCGCGTCCGGTTCATCGAGACTTTCCTCGCGCCGGCGTGAACGCGCCGCCTCGACCAGACGCGCAAGTCTGCGCGCCTGATAGCCAATGTCGGCAATTAAATGCCTGCGAGACCAGCCCGGCACCAGCGAAGGTCGATCCAGTTCCGCGTCGGTCAATTCATTGAGTTTTCGGAAAAAATAGGCGGAACCAAGCCGCGCCAACGCAAGGTCCGTGCCTGGTGCTTCTACTGCATCATAGCGTGCGCCCTCGCCTTGGCGCTCACGCAAGGCATCGTGCGCTTCCTCAATAGATTGGGCCATCGACGTCACCCTTGCGGTTCATCACCCTCGATTTGCGTACGGGCAAATCCCAGCCGCTCCATGATCGGTGCGTCTGAGAAACGAAAGAGATCAAACTGGCTTTCCGCTTGCAGCGACCATTTAACCCAGGAAGGCACAACAAACATATCGCCCTTGTCGAGCAAATGTTCCCTGCCATTCAGTAGCACGGAGCCACGGCCCTCGAAGACCTGAAACACGGTTGATCCCACCTCTCGCCGGGCCGGCGTTACAGTCCCTTCGCGAAGCCGGTGGAACTCGGCGCGAATCGTCGGCATTACATCGCCGCCTGTGGTCGGGTTTACAAAGCGAATGGCCGCATGGCCCTGCTCTACGGTGGCAGGCTGGCCTTCTTCTTCCAGCAGTAGCTGTTCCGTCAGTGCGCGATCCGTATATTCCCAACGATAGGCACCGATAGGAGAAGATACGGTCTCCCCAAGGCTGGAAAGGGGGCGCAGGCCCGGATGGCACCACAGCCTCTCACCGCGAGACAGCCGCGGCGTGGCATAGTCCGTCACGCGCTCCGAACCAAATTCGAAGAAGCCCACATCATTCTGGTAGGAAAAGGGAATGTCGAGCCCGTCGATCCAGGCCATTGGATGATCAGTGTTGTTGTGGTGCCCGTGGAAATGCCAGCCAGGCGTGAGGAGAAAATCACCCCGGCTCATCCGAACCGGATCCCCGTTCACAACTGTCCATACACCCTCGCCCTCGACAACAAAGCGGAAAGCATTCTGCGCGTGACGATGTTCTGGTGCGGTTTCCCACGGACCAAGATACTGAATAGCGGCCCATAGCGTCGGGCTAATGTAGGCGCGCCCTCCCAGTCCGGGATTGGCGAGCCCAATGGCACGGCGCTCCCCGCCGCGGCCCACCGGAACTAGATCCCCGGACCTTTTGGCAAGAGGATACAGCGTGGACCATTTCCATACATGTGGAACAGCTTTGGGATTGGGTATGGCCGGCATAAGATCGTCGATCTGCGTCCATAGAGGCTTGAGGTGCTCTGCTTCAAAAGCTGCATATAGCTCCCGCAGCTCCGCTGTGTTCTCGGGCACCATCATATCGCTTTTCGCACTGTCTTGCATAGGACCTCCAGAGTGGGCTCAGTCATTGCGTAATATAGAATGGATTGCACAGTGGGAAACAATCTGCAACTAGTTTAGTTGAACATTGGCCCGGTTCTTCGGATCTATCAAAGTTGCGCATCCTTCCTAGAAACACATAAGGGGCAAAAAAACAGATTGGCCCGATTTTTTCTGGTTGCATTGCGAAGCTCGAAAAGGGTGCCGTCCCGGTGCTCGCCGAGCCAGTTCATCGGCTCCAGGTGAGTACAGCTTCCCGTATCATTTGTAGCCGTCTGCCTGAAGGATACCGAGTGATCGGCAATCATTGAATGGCCGAACCGCATCGGTCGAGCGAAGGATAAAATGAAGCTCGCAGCAGTATGAAGGGGGTGGTGCCCCAAGCTTATGGCCTTTGCACAACAATTGACAAGCTGCGATCGGCAAGCATTTGGCACGTTGGACAATGCGGTGCCATCACTACTTTTGACGCAAAGCAGGCGTAACGATAAAAATTTTCTCAGTATTACTTGCCTTCAACTCCCGATGAAACGAGTTGAGGCTCTGAAAGACTTAAACGGCTCTGTTGCAAAAACTCCGATGATGCTCAAAATAAATGCTGGTAATTTTTAACGAGATTTTTGATGAGCGATTTCAAGTGGCGACATTTTCAGGGTGAGGTTATTCTTTGGGCGGTACGCTGGTACTGTCGTTATGGTGTCAGCTACCGCGATCTTGAGCAAATGATGGGTGAGCGGGGTGTGGCGGTGGATCATTCCACAAGATATCGCTGGGTCCAGAAATACGCCCCGGAGATTGAAAAACGGTTGCGCTGGCAGTGGCGCAGACCGCAGTCAACGAGCTGGCGTGTTGACGAAACCTATGTAAAGGTTCGCGGACAATGGACTTACCTCTACCGGGCTGTCGACAAATTCGGCAACACGATTGATTTTTATCTTTCCCCAACCCGCAATGCCAAAGCGGCGAAGCGTTTTCTCGGCAAAGCCTTAAATGGCCTTCAGGATTGGGAGAAGCCAACCGTCATCAACACCGACAAGGCACCGACCTACGGTATCACGCTTTCACAACTGAAGGCTGAAGGCAAATGCCCGGCAGAGCTCGTGCACCGGCAGGTCAAATATCTGAACAACGTCGTTGAGGCTGATCACGGCAAGCTGAAGCAGTTGATTAGACCGGTGAGGGTTCAAAACGCTTAAAACAGCCTACGCCACGATCAAGGGTTTTGAGGTCATGCGCGCTTTGCGCAAAGGTCAGGCAGCTATTTTCAATCTGACGGGCGACATTTGTGGAGAAGCACGGATCGTTGAGCGTGCTTTCGGTATCGGGCCGAGCGCTCTCACGGAAGCCGTGGCACTGCTCGCCCGGAATCTCGAAAGTCAGACCGCTTGAAGCAATGGGTTAGGGAATTTCGGTGCTATTTGAAATCTTTGCAACAGAGCCGTTCAAGCCGCCGGTGGCAGATCGGGATTGGGGGGCGGTGAAACTGCATTAGCTCCTGAACCGGTAGCTTTTGCCGACATTTTCAGATGCAACAAACTTTAACTTCTCCCTTCACACGGCTTTCACCGAAACCAGCTATGCCCACTTTGGCACGTCTGTTGCGGTGCCCAACCCCGCACATACCGTTGGCAATATTTTTGCAAAACGTCGGCACATGAAGAGCCGGGTGCCCTTTGGCCGTAGCGACATGTCGCTACGGCTTTTGTCGCATTTCCGCATCATACATCATCCATGGAAAGACACATTATGGGTATCGCCGAACGCATAAAGGTGATGGTCGTCGACGACCAGGTCACCAGTCGGCTTCTTCTAACAGAGGCTTTGCAGAAACTGGGGTTTCAGCAAATCAATGTGGCGAAAGACGGTAGGGATGCACTGGAGATTCTCGTCCGCCAGCCGCACCATCTCGTCATTTCTGATTTCAACATGCCAAGGATGGACGGACTGCAATTGCTTCAGGCCGTTCGCGAAAATGATACGACCAGGAAGGCAGCCTTCATTATCTTAACAGCACAGGGCGATCGGACGCTCGTCCAAAAGGCAGCCGCCCTCGGTGCCAACAATGTTCTCGCCAAGCCATTCACAGCTGACAAAATAAAAGCCGCAATCGAAGCGGTGTTTGGCGTCCTGTAACTTTGATTTCACAGCTGGGACGCGAATAGGGACAAATCGGACTTCTATGGAGGTAAGGGTGAAGGCTATGAAAACCATATTGCTTGTGGACGGTTCAAAAACAATACGCCAGATGCTGCGCAAAGCCCTGAAGAATGAGCCCTAAAGGATTGTAGAAGCATAGATGGGCGTGAAGCCTCACCATTGTTCAGACGACCATTCCAGACGCCGTCGTGTCGGATATTCACACGCCAGATGTCGAAGGAATTTCCTTCATCTCATCTGTTCGGATCCTCGCCTCAGAGCTCTTCCAATATTGGTTTTGACGACAGAAAACGACGACGTGTTCAAGGAACGGGCGCGGGCGGCTGGAGCAACGGCGTGGCTTCAAAAGCCATTCGAAGACATCACCGTGCCATCGGCGCTAGCGAGATAACTTTCTTGATTATTCAAACAATCAAGCGTTCGTTACCGCTATCATGGGATCGAAGCACCATCATCCGCCACAGTGCGCTCGCCAGTGCCGCCGTAGGAACCTTTACGCTGTTGTCGACATGGCTAGCATAGACGACGGGTGGTTGCGGAGCGGGGGATGGCACCCCGTTCTGGGCGCTTTGCAGCAGAGGAGCTAAACGGCCGTTAACACCATAATGGGAGCCGCTATAAGTCTTTGATCCGATCTCCACAATTGCATCTCTTCCTGGAAAGTTACGGCTTCGTTACCCTTTGAGGCTTGTGCGACCGCGTTTTCCGATGGCTGAGCGCGCACGTTGTTTGAAGCGACCACGCCGGGATCCCTCTACTTCGTCAACGCAACGCGACGTTCCCGATGAAATCTATTATTTGCTTTATCCCGAGCGGACTGGGCCTCTTTTTCCTTGCTGCGCGGCCTCTTTAAGTCCGTAGGCTTTCGGAACGGCCTGTTCATCACTTCATCGAGACCCACGACAAAATTCTTCAAATAATCATAATCTATTGCCAACAACTTCGGTCTCTCAATGGATTGTAGGGTTAAGCCTTCAGAGTGGAACGAAGCCAATCTCAAGATGTCTTCTGTTTTATATCCGTCGATACCGGAGGCGGGGATGCTTCGCTTTCCATGTTCTGGCTGACAAGCTCCAAGGCGGCGGCAAGATCGACATCTTGCCAGAGTGTGCCGGCCTCCTGCCTTCGCGGGATTTGACGGGAAGATTTAAGTTCGACAGTGAATGGTCGTTTGGTTCTGGGTCGGTACATGGCTACCCTTGATGTCTTCATGAATCGGAGGCTGGTGCCTGATACTCACTGGCCGTCTAATGTAAAAGGCCAGCATGTCTTTAAACAATGAATATCGCAGCATCATTCGCAAATGTCATATTTGCGATGTAATCCTGCGCCATCCCGGTAATAGTTCGGGTTGGCACCCGAGGGTATATGCGCCAAACCTTGCCTGGACCTTATTTCCAACAAGCGACAGGTGAATTGCAGGAGCGTTCAAATTGTTGCCAAGGCGGTCGGCGTTGGCATAGCTTGCTCTGCCAGCCATCGGGTTATTCTCCACCAAGCGCATTCCAGACCATTGGCATTGGCGATATCGAAGGACACCTCAGTCCAAGACCGAGCATCAATATCTCAGTGGCTCAGACAACAGAAAAATCGCTTGAGTAATGGACCGTCGAACTGTCCCTTTTGTGCAGCCATAAATTCTGCCGCCTGTGCGGGTGTCCAAGCCTTTTTGTAGGGGCGCTTTGACGTCAGCGCATCGTAAACATCGCAGATGGATGCAATGCGAACAGGCACACTGATCTGCTTTCCAGCCAGACCTTGTGGATATCCTCTTCCATCCGGTCTCTCATGATGATGACGACAAATGTCGAGCACAGCGTCGGGCATGTCGGTTTGGCGTGACAGGAGGTCGTAGCCGCGCTGAGGGTGTT
>NZ_FMUD01000033.1:0-58016 GCF_900100825.1 Agrobacterium sp. DSM 25558
TCCCCCTCCAGCGCCGCCCCCGCCCCTTCTCGCAATTGGCGAAAGAACCGAAACTGCTCCCGCATTTCAGCAGTCATCTCATTCATCAACCGCCACAACTCGTCACTCGTCTTGTCCGGCAGCGCGGATTTCAACTCCAGCACTGCGGGATTAACATGCGTTTGCGGCCACTGGCGGTAAAGCGAGAGGTCTTGGTCTATTATGGATGTCATGGTTTGCCTGTTGGTGAGAACGTCAAATGTTGGCGCAAGAGCCCCCCCCTCTGCCTTTCCAGGCATCTCCCCCTCAAGGGAGGAGATCAGCGAGAGGCGCACTCACCGCTTCATAAGCAACGTTCAAGATGGCCGAGAGATCACCGCGATCGATCTCCCCACCTGAGGGGGAGATGTCCGGCAGGACAGAGGGGGGTAAGCCCCACCCGCAACCCAAAAATGTGAAAGAAAACGCACCCGCTTCCGCGGCAACACGCCCGCCACCCACACTTCTCCGACTATACCCAAACACTACCAAACAACCGTAACGCCGTCAAGGATTAAATTCCTATTTATCCCAAAATTTATTCCGCAATCTTCCTTCCACGCACATCACCACCATACTACAGTGAGTTTCCGAACAATCGTGAAGGAAGCAAAATCTTGAGATGGATCAGGCGTTTGGTCATGCCGCTTTCCAGCACGGGCATCGTCGTTGGCACGGTGCTGCTCTGCGCCTCGCTCACGCCATCGCTGCTGCCGCGCACCTTTGTCATGCAGGGTGTTTTGTGCGGATTTTCCTTTGCCATTGGTTATCTCATCGGCGTATTCTTGAAGGATATCGCCATCTATCTCGGCCTGCCGCAGCCCTCGCGACATGACAAACGCGGCGTTCTCTTCGTCGTCTCGCTCGCCGCCATCGTCGCGGCGGTCGGGTTTCTGTGGCAGGCGGCAACATGGCAGAACTCCATTCGCGCATTGATGGAACTGGAGCCGCTGGATAGCGCCCACCGCGTCAAAACCGGTGCCATCGCCATCGGCGTATCCGCGCTCCTCATCGGTTTCGGACGCCTGTTTCAAATCGTCCGACGGCTGTTTGCCCTGCGCAGCCGCCGGTTTTTGCCGCGCCCGCTGGCCAATGTCGTCGGCATTGCCGCCGCCGCCGTCATCGCCGTTCTGTTGCTCAACGGGCTGGTGGTGGATGTCGGCCTGCGGTTTATGGATAGCTCGCTGAAACAGGTGGACAGCCTCATCGAGCCCGATGTGCCGCGCCCCTCCGACCCCATGAAAACCGGCAGTGAGGCCTCGCTCATGTCGTGGGAATCGCTCGGTCGCCGGGGTCGCGAATTCATCGCCACAGGCCCGCACAGTGCAGAGATTTCCGCCTTCACCAACCGCCCGGCCATGGAGCCTATCCGCGTTTACGCCGGTCTGAATGCCGGTGCCACACCGGCGGAGCGCGCCAAACTGGCGCTGGAAGAACTCAAGCGCACCGGCGGCTTCGAGCGTGAAACCCTTGTCGTCGTCGCTCCAACCGGCACGGGCTGGATCGATCCGGAAGCCATTGATACGCTTGAATATTTGCACAATGGCGATGTCGCCACCGTCGCCGTACAATATTCCTACCTCTCCAGCTGGATCGCGCTTCTTACGGAGCCCGATTACGGCGTGGAAACCGCCCGTGCCCTGTTCGAAGCCATCTATGGCTACTGGACAACGCTGCCCAAGGACACCCGCCCCAAGCTCTATTTGCACGGCCTCAGCCTCGGCGCGCTGAACAGCCAGAAATCCTCCGATCTCTACGATGTGCTGGCAGATCCCTTTCAGGGTGCGCTGTGGAGCGGCCCGCCCTTTTCCAGCCCCACATGGCGCATGGCAACATCAGGCCGCGCCTCCGGCTCACCCTACTGGCTGCCCAAATTCCGCGATTCCTCTGTCATCCGCTTCGCAGATCAATACACCAACGCCCATATGCCGGATAAGCCGTGGGGCCCGATGCGCATCGTTTATCTGCAATATGCCAGCGACCCCATCACGTTCTTCGAAACCGCCGCCCTCTACCGCCGCCCTGAATGGATGAAGCAACCCCGCGGCCGCGACGTGTCCACTTCCTTCCGCTGGTTCCCGGTCGTCACCGAACTGCAACTGCTCCTAGACGTCGCCGCCGCCACCACCGCCCCCATGGGCTACGGTCACGTCTACGCGCCGGAACACTACATCGACGCCTGGCTGGAAGTGACCCAACCACAGGGCTGGAGCGCGCCGGACATTCAGCGATTGAAGATGTTTTTCAAGGCGAAACGGGGCAGTACCGACCCAGTGTGACCGCCCCATAAACCCTTTGACGCCGGCGGGAAAACATCTTATCTTTGTATTACAAATCGAGGAAAAATCGATGTCAGATCAAAGAAACCTATCGCACCCCATCACCATGCGCCTGCCGCAGGATATTCTTGCTGAAATCGAGCAGATCGCAGCAGCTTGCGACAAGACTCGAAGCTGGGTTTTTGTCCGTGCGTTGAAAACATATCTCGCTGCGGAAGGCCGAGAAATCATCGAGATCGCCCAAGCCCGCCAGCAGATTGAAAACGGCGAAAGCTTCGATCTGGATGACGTCCTTGCCGAAGTTGATGATATCGTAAAGGGCGCTGCGGCGTGAAGCTTGTCGTCTCTCCGCTGGCGCGGGATTACATCAGATCGGAAGCGGCCTATCTGCGAAAACGCAGCCCGCAGGCAGCTACTCACTTCCGCGATGACCTTGCGAGGTTGCGGCAAAATCTGGCGCAATTTCCGCGTATTGGCCACGAGACCGAAGAGCTTCCTCTCCCCGGTGTGCGCCGCGTGGTCATGGGTGCTTATCTGGTGGATTATGAGATTCGCCCAGACGAAATCATCATCCTGAAGGTTCGACACGGGCAGCAAACACCACCATCCATCGATATCGAAGATGACTTCGACTACGAGGAGTAGCCCACCTCACCGCGAAATCCGCGTCGACAATATCACCGAAGACAGCGTCCGCTCCACCCCATCCAGCGCGCCAATCCCGTCGATCAACCGGTCCAAATCAGCAATCGAAGGGGCCGTCAAAATAGCGATGAGGTCAAAGCTGCCGCTGACGGAGTGCAACGTCGTCACCTCCTTAATGGCCGCCAGTGCAGCCGTCACACCGGCCAGCGCCTTGGGCGCGATGGTAATCAGCACATGCGCCCGCACCAGCCCGGAAAGATAGGCATCCGACAATTTGATGCCGTAACCCGCGATCACCCCGTCCGCTTCCAGCCGCTCGATGCGCGCCTGCACCGTGGTGCGGGAAAGGCCAAGCTTGCGCGCCAGTTCCGCCACTGGCATGCGGGCATTGTCCGCCATCAACGAGAGCAACGACCGGTCCTTTTCACTCATCGGCATTGTGCAAAATCCTTTCGGCAATATGCACAATAATAAGCGCCATTTCGCGCAATGTGAAGCTACGAATCGTCTATAAAATGCGGCATCCTATTACCTCAAAAGCATGTCTCAAGGGGAACACAATGAAACACATCGTCATCATCGGCGCGGGCAATATCGGCTCCGCTATCGCATGGATGCTCGCCGTGACAGGCTATTACCGCGTCACGGTCGCAGACCGCTCCGCAGACCAACTCGCCAACGTTCCCAGCCATGAGCGGGTCGATACCGAGATCCTCGATATAACCGATCGCATCGGCCTGCAGGCACTGCTAAAGGACAAATTCGCCGTCCTCTCCGCCGCCCCCTTCCACCTTACCGCTGGCATTGCCGAAGCTGCAGTCGCCGTCGGCACGCATTATCTCGACCTCACCGAAGACGTCGAATCCACCCGCAAGGTCAAGAAGCTGGCAGAGACGTCCGAGAGCGCGCTCATCCCGCAATGCGGCCTAGCGCCCGGCTTCATCTCCATTGTCGCTGCCGATCTCGCCTCCCGTTTCGACAAGCTGGATAGCGTGCGCATGCGCGTCGGCGCGCTGCCGCAGTACCCCTCCAACGCCTTGAATTATAACCTCACCTGGAGCACGGATGGGCTCATCAACGAATATATCGAGCCCTGCGAAGCCATCGTCGAGGGACGCCTCACCGCCGTGCCTGCACTGGAGGAACGAGAGGAATTTTCGCTCGATGGCATGACCTACGAGGCCTTCAACACATCAGGCGGCCTCGGTACGCTGGCCGCCACGCTGGAAGGCAAGGTGCGCACCATGAACTACCGCACCATCCGCTATCCCGGCCACGTTTCCATCATGAAGGCACTGCTCAACGACCTCAACCTGCGCAACCGCCGTGATGTGCTGAAAGACCTGTTCGAAAACGCCCTGCCCGCCACCA
Source organism: Agrobacterium sp. DSM 25558 (assembly GCF_900100825.1). Classification (NCBI taxonomy): domain Bacteria; kingdom Pseudomonadati; phylum Pseudomonadota; class Alphaproteobacteria; order Hyphomicrobiales; family Rhizobiaceae; genus Agrobacterium; species Agrobacterium sp. DSM 25558. The sequence continues at coordinate 4,314 of NZ_FMUD01000033.1, forward strand.
TGCAGGATGTCGTCATCGTTTTCGTCACTGTCTGCGGCACCAAGGCTGGCCGCTTCATGCAGGAAACCTACGCCCACAAAGTCTACGCTGGCCCCGTCTCCGGCCGCATGATGAGCGCCATCCAGATCACCACCGCCGCCGGGATTACCACGGTTCTGGATTTGCTCAGCCAAGGCAAATTGCCGCATAAAGGCTTTGTGAAACAGGAGGATATCGGCTTGGCGGATTTCCTGGCCAACCGGTTCGGGCAGTATTATGCGCCTCGGGAGGGCTTGGCGAAGGTGGGGTAGAGTTATTGCAGGTTGTGCGCGGGGCTCACCCCCCTCTGCCTTGCCAGGCATCTCCCCCTCAAGGGGGGAGATCGGCTAGACGCTCTTACACTGCGCAATCTCAACCTAAGAGAAGATCGAAAGCTAACCACGAGTCGATCTCCCCACCTGAGGGGGAGATGTCCGGCAGGACAGAGGGGGGTAAGCCACACCCGCCTCCGCCCAACGTCATCCTCACGTCCCACAAAACGTCCGAAACACCCGCTCATGCCCCATCGGCGCTTGCATATAAACCGCAAACTCCGGCACCTCATCAAACGGCCGGGCCGTTGCCCGAACCATCGCATGAAACGGCTCGAAATCACCATCCTCCACCGCAGCCGCAATCAACTCCTCAATACGGTGATTGCGCGGAATGACCGCCGGGTTCACCGCCCGCATCGCCTGCGCCCGGCCGCTTTCCGTCGCGCTCTCGCGCCATGTCCGCTGACGCCAGCGGGCCAGCCATTCGTCCGCACCCGCAAGATCGGTGAACATGCCGCGAAACGCCTCGGGGCTGCCGTCTGCCGCATCGCAAAGCCTGCGGAACGTCAGCGTAAAATCCACCTCGTTTCGCTGCATCAAACCCAGCAGATCCTGCACCAACTGCTCGTCAGCATCGTCCTGCGTCGTCAGCCCCAGCTTCTGCCGCATGCCGGAAAGCCAGCGTTTGGGGAAATCGCTGGCAAACTCTGCCAGCACGGAATTGGCCAGTTCCACCGCCTTGTCGGCATCGTCATCCAGTAGCGGCAGCAGGCATTCCGCCAGCCGTGCAATGTTCCACTGGGCAATGCCGGGCTGGCTGTTATAGGCATAGCGCCCCTGCGCATCGATGGAGGAGAATACCTTGTTAGGATTATATTCATCCATAAAGGCACAGGGCCCGAAATCGATGGTCTCGCCTGATATAGCGACATTGTCCGTATTCATCACGCCATGGATGAACCCCACCATCAACCAGCGACAAACCAGCGCGCGCTGCCGCTCCGCAATGGCTTGCAGCAAGGCGAAATAAGGCTTCTCGGCCTGCTTTGCCTCAGGATAATGCCGCTCGATCACATAATCAGCCAGCACTTTTATCGCATCATTGTCCTCACGCGCCGCAAAAAACTGAAATGTGCCGACGCGAATATGGCTGGCCGCCACTCGCGTTACCACACCTCCGGGCAGACCGGTTTCCCGCTGTACTCGCTCCCCCGTCGCCACTGCCGCAAGCGCGCGGGTGGCGGGAATGCCGAGCGCATGCATGGCTTCCGACACGATATATTCCCGCAGCACCGGCCCAAGCGCCGCCCGCCCGTCACCCCGGCGTGAGAAGCGCGTGGGGCCGGAACCCTTCAGTTGAATATCCCGGCGTTTGCCATTGATATCAATCACTTCACCCAACAAAATGGCGCGGCCATCGCCCAGCTTCGGAACAAAGTTGCCGAACTGATGCCCCGCATAGGCCATCGCCAAAGGTTCCGCCCCCGGCGGCACGACATTGCCGGAAAAGATCGCCGCCAGACGCGCATCATCCGCGCCAGCAAGATCGAGCCCGAGCTCCGCAGCCAGCGGGCGGTTGAACGCAATCAACAACGGCGCGGCAACCGGCGTCGGCAAGGCAGCAGCCGTAAAATGCTCCGGCAGGCGCGCATAGGTATTGTCAAAATGGATCACGGGTTTTCTCCCTGTTTGCCCTTATATGGGCGGGTTTGCCGCGATATTCCAGCCGTGGAGGCGCAAGCCTTTGTTTCGAACCTGTCTCTTCAATTCGGCGGTACGTAGCTATCTCGAGCAGACAGCTTAATGACGTCCGATTTTATTCAATTCTCTGTAGCTAAGCCCTAAAATACAACCGAACCCACAAACAACGCCATGCTACTCGATATTTTTGTTTTACAACAATTTTTAGATAAATCTTAATAACGCTTTCCGTGCGAAATATCTTACTAAATTATTTATAATTGAAATTATCCGCCAATCGTAGCACCCTCGTAAAACCTGCCACATGAGGCGGGTGGGTGATTCGGCTTGGGGACTTTCCAATGATGATGTCCGTCTTTAGGAGAACAATCGCTGCCTGTGCGGTTCTGCCACTGTTGCAAACCGCTATTTTTGCGGCGGAAAGTGCTGAAAAGACTACGGAAACACACGTGCTTCATTATACCTCTGCTGAAGGCTCGCGGCTCATTGCCATCTCGTGGCTGCAAGCCCTTCAGCAACCGAAGGCCCGGAGTTTTCGGCCTGTTGGCCTTGCCCGTTATGGCTATAGGCCCATGGAGGGCTCGTCGCAGGATTTGACTGTGGGTTTTCCGGTTACGGGTGCCGCTCAACAGCAAATGGCGGGGCTGACCTGCTTTACGTGTCGAACGCCAGAGCGTGCGGTTTCCGCCACCCGGTCCCCTATTGAGAAGGACCCTAAGTCACTTAACTTCCACGGTCTTCTTGTGGATGTCAAAACCCAGTTCGCCTCTTTGGGCAAGGGCGCGTTCTAGACATATCTGACGCGCCAAGCCGCAGACATCTCGGCTTACTTTGAAGCAGTTGAACTTTAACCTGCCACTTTCGTTGCTATCCTGTCACCGCAATAGAGACGAAAGGATAGTGGAATGAACGATACCGCCTTGCCCGTAGAGATCGAAAGCGCCATTCGCACCATACAAACCGATCTTCCGGTCAATGCCACGTTCCACATCTGGCTGAAGGCAAAAAAGGAAGACGAGCCGGGTTCGGTGTCCTTTTCCAACCACAACGGCAAGTTCGGTGAGGTCTCCACCACCAATCTCGATGAATATAATTTCCGCATTTATCAGGTCTTCGGCGGCGGTCGCGTCGAGCTGAGCTATGATACCGTAACGACAGCCGTTTCAGTGATGTACTGGTTCATTGCATCGGACGTCCTGGAAACCGGCATAACCGTGGTCCACACGAAGCCGGATAATGCCGCCCCCGATCTGCCGGATAGTTACCACTTCCGCCCGCCCTTCGGCTGGATGAACGATCCTAATGGCTTTGGCCGTTTCGAAGGGCGTCCGCATCTGTTTTATCAGCATTATTCCCACGGCCTGCGCTGGAACACCATGCATTGGGGCCATGCGGTCTCCTCAGATTATCTGCGATGGCGGCACCTTCCGATCTTCCTTTTCCCCTCCGAAGACCTGACGACACGGCCGGACAAGCGCGGCGGTGCCTATTCCGGCTCTACCATTCCGCTGGTGGAAGGCACCGGCATCCGCGTGTTCTTTACCGAGCAGGTGCAGGACCGCGTGCCTGAACAGCAGATCCAGCTGACCGCCACATCGTCCGATCTCATCATGGCTGGCCAGGCGGATGTCATTCTCGGCCACCGCCCGGATGGGCAAGGCCTGACGCCGGATTTCCGCGACCCTTACGTGGTTCGCGGCCCCGATGGCCTATGGAAAATGCTGCTGGGCAGCCAGAGCGATGGCGGCGGCGTCATTCTGCTTTATGAGACGCAGGACCCGACCGCAGCCTCCGGCTGGACCTATGTCGGCAAGTTGTGGGTGGAAACGCGCTACAAGACCACGGCTATCGAATGCCCCTGCCTGCTGCCGCTGGATGGCCCCGCCAATGCCCGCTCAACACGGTGGGTACTGACCTACGGCCTGATGCATTCGGAAGATGCAGCAACCGGCCGCAAGAACCTGACCATGGCCGATGTCGGCTGGTTCGATGGCAAGACCTTCGTCAAGGAATTCGGCCAGGAACTGGATTTCGGCACGGATAACTACGCCTTCCAGGCATTTCTGGATGGCGATACCATCGTCGGCATCGGCTGGCTGGCCAACTGGGCGGATGCCACGCCGGAAATCGATTTCCCCACCGCCATGACCCTGCCGCGCCGCATGCACTTCTCCCATGGCGCGCTTTTGACACCGCCCATCGGCGCTGCGGAAAGTCTTCGCCACCGCATTCTGGACCGCACCCGGCTGGCAGCCGGAGAGCGCGTCGATCTGTCCACCGGGGCCGTGGAACTGCTGTTCGAACTCACCAAACCCGGCCTTCCCTTCGAGCTGGAACTGGACCATCCCGGCGTCAAACTCGGCGTCGTCTGCGATGAAACGGGCCTGTGGATTCGCCACGAAGACGGTCGTGAAGGCCCCTCGCCGCGCTATATTTCCGAGGGTGCGCGCCCCTTCCGGCTGCGCATTTTCCTCGATTACGGCTCCATCGAAGTCTTTGCCGACCATGGCCGTTATGTCGGCACGAAGCGTATCGAAAGCTTCGAGCCGGTGCGTGCAGCCCATCTGAAAAGCATCGACGGAGCCATCGCACATGCCACGATCTGGGCGCTAAAACAGTAAGCGCTCAGGAACATTCCTGACCCCACACCGTTCTCTGGGTAACAGAAACTATCCAGAGGAGAGCTTCGTGACCAAGATTCAGGAAACCGATCCCATTCTATTTCCATCTGAAGCCAACGAGAACAAGGGCGAGAAAACCCGTGCCGGGCGCGGCATCATAATGGTCATTGCAGGCGTCGGCATCATGGCCTTCGTCGTCTACCTTGCAATGGTGGTGGTGATGACGACGCAGTCGGCGTAACGGCAAAAATCCGCTCTATTTCCCCCAACCCGATAGGAACATCACCATGGACCCGCGCAAGCCCCTCACAGAAAACGAAGATGCCCTAGATCAGGATATCGTAGACGTGGAAGTTGACGATCTTCCGGAAGATGGCGAACTCTCCCAGCAGATCGAGCAGGAACTGCGGGAAGAAGAAGCTGAAACCGACGACGACCCCTACCAGGAAAGCGACGACGCTTTGCCTGATGATATCGAAGAAAAGGTCTTGGACCGCAATCCGTCCCGCGAAGGCGGGAAGTTCGACGAGGTCTAATTATTGAGAAATTCTAATGGTTTTAAAGGGTGATCTTGGATCACCCTTTTTCTTTACTCCACCCGTTCCGGGCTGTACCCCACCTCCCGCATTGCCGCCTCAGCCGTTGCAGCATCGCCAGTAACCGTCACGCTGTGCGTAGACAGGTCAATGTCAACATCTGCGCCGGGCAGCACCTCCGCCAGCGCGCCGCGCACGGTTTTTTCGCAATGGCCGCAGGTCATGTCGGGTACGGTGAAGGTGGTGGTCGTCATGTTAATTTCCTCTTTATTTCAAATGGATTGCTTCGATTTATTTCTGTGCGACTGAAGCGTTGATACCTGCCAGATCATCCAAAATGGGGCAATCGGGCCGGTGGTCGCCGCCGCAGCAATGGGCGAGATGGGACAGCGTTTTGACCATGGCTTTCATCTCGGCGATCTTGCGTTCGAGATCATCGATATGGGCGAGCGCTATGTCTTTCACCGCCGAACTTTCTCGGGTCTTGTCCTGCCACAGTTTCAGCAGGGTTTCCGTCTCTTCCAGCGAAAAACCCAGCGTTCGGGAGCGCTTGATGAAGCGCAGATTGTGCACGTCCTGCTCGCCATAGGTCCGGTAATTGTTACCCGTGCGGGCTGCCGGCGTGATCAGGCCAATCTGTTCGTAATAACGGATCATCTTGGCCGATACGCCTGAGGCTTCCGATGCCTGGCCGATGTTCATGCCGATACCTTCGCTGTTTTCAATCTCAAAGCGTTGCCCAGCACGAAGACGGAGGAAAGCGCCATGGCCCCGGCCCCGACCATGGGTGACAGCATGATGCCGAAGGCCGGATAGAGCGCGCCTGCCGCGACTGGAATGAGCGCCACATTGTACCCGAAGGCCCAGAACAGGTTCTGACGGATATTGCGCATGGTGGCGCAGCTCATCTCGATAGCGTGGACCACGCCCATCAGATCGCCGCCCACCAGCACCACATCGGCACTTTCAATGGCGACATCCGTGCCGGTGCCGATGGCAATACCGATATCGGCTTCAGCCAGCGCCGGTGCATCATTGATGCCATCGCCGACGAAGGCCAGCGTCTTGCCGCCCTGCCGCAGATCATGGATCGCCTGCACCTTGCCCTCCGGCAGCACCTCGGCCACCACCTTCTCGATGCCCACTTGGCCTGCGATGGCCTTTGCAGTGCGGGCGTTATCCCCCGTCACCATCGCCACTTCGATGCCCATGGCTTTCAAGGCTTTGATGGCATGGACGCTGGATGGTTTCAGCGGGTCCGCCACCGCAATCACCGCCGCCAATTGGCCGTCGATGGCAGCATAAAGCGGCGTCTTGCCCTCATCGCCCAGCTTTTGTGCTGTGTCAGCGAAAGGTGCGACGGACAGACCAAGCTTTTCCATGAAACGGTCGGCGCCCACGTCCACTTTATGGCCATCCACTGTGGCGGAGATGCCGTAGCCGGTGATGCTTTCGAAGTTGGTGATTGTGGCGGCAAAGCCCCCCTTACCACCAAAAACAACAGGCTGCTCAGATATGGATAGCAAGTCCGCTTTTTGTGTTCTTCTCCCCGCCGGGGAGAAGGTCGCGGCAGGCGGATGAGGGGGCAAGCTCTCCGCATCTCTCAACCCTGGCCCCCTCATCCGGCCCTCCGGGCCACCTTCTCCCCGACGGGGAGAAGAAACAGGCGACACCCACTGAGTTTCAACCGCTACCGTATCAACCTCAGTGCGAACGGCAGGGTTAGCCCCTCCCCCTTGTGGGGAGGGGTTGGGGAGGGGTTCTTCCGCCCGCGCCGCTCGCACAATTGCCTCCGCAATCGGATGCTCTGACCTGCTCTCCACCGCCGCCACCAGCCTCAAAACCTCCCAGCGCTCAAACCCTTCCGCCACCAGCAAATCCGTCAGTTCCGGTCGGCCCTTCGTCACCGTCCCCGTCTTGTCCACCACCACGATCCCGGCAGACCGCAAAGCTTGCAAGGCCTCACCCTTGCGAAACAGCACACCCAGCTGCGCCGCCCGCCCCGTGCCGACCATGATCGATGTCGGCGTGGCGAGCCCCATGGCGCAGGGGCAGGCGATGATGAGGACGGCGACGGCATTGATCAGCGCAAAGGTGTAGGCAGGCTGCGGCCCGAACATCGCCCAGGCGATGAAGGTCAACACCGCGATGGCGATGACGACAGGCACGAACAACGCCGTCACACGGTCGACCAGCAGTTGGATCGGCAGTTTTGCCCCTTGCGCCTGCTCTACCAGCCGGATGATCTGCGCCAGCATCGTATCGGCCCCGACCTTGGTTGCGCGAAATTTCAGCGTGCCGTTCTTGTTGATGGTGCTGCCGGTAACATGCGTGCCCACCGTCTTTTCCACCGGCACCGGCTCGCCTGAAATCATCGATTCATCGATATAGGACGCACCCTCGACCACCTCGCCATCCACGGCCAGACGCTCGCCGGGGCGAATGATGATGAGGTCGCCCACCACCACCTCTTCCGGCGCGATATCCAGCGTCTGCCCGCCCCGCTCCACCCGTGCCGTCTTGGCCTGAAGGCTCGCCAGTTTGCGGATGGCATCGCCCGTTTTGCCGCTGGCGCGGGCCTCCAGCAACCGCCCGATGAGGATCAGCGTGACGATGACGGTCGCTGCCTCGTAATAGACATGCCGGGCATTGTCCGGCAGCAGGCCGGGCGCGAATGTCGTGACCAACGAATAGAGATAGGCAGCGCTCACCCCCATCGCGACAAGCGAATTCATCTCCGGCGCGCCATGCGCAAGTGCCGGAAAACCGCTCTTCAAGAAGCGCCATCCAGGCCCGAAAATCACCACCGTCGCCAGCGCGAAATAGACGTAATACAACGTCTGCGCTTCGATGACGCCCATCAGCCAGTGGTGCATGGGCGCATAAAGATGCCCGCCCATTTCCAGCACGAACAGCGGCGCGGTGAAGATGGCCGCCAGAATGACATCCCGCTTCAGCGCTGCCTCGTCGCCAGCGTGGTGGCTATGCTCATGCCCTTTGTGATCATGGCCAACGGCCGCCGGAGCGGTCAACGTGAACCCCGCAAGCCGAGCCGTTTCCACCAGCACCTCACGCTGCCGCGCGCCGCCAATATTTTCGATGGTGACGGCCCCGCTCTGAAGGTTGACGTCCACATTCACGGTTGTCGGGGCAGCCTCGAGCACAGCTTTCAGCCGCACGGCATCGTCCACACCCTTCAGGCTATGCGCGGCCAGCGTTATCGTCTGAGGCGCGACCTCGTAACCGATCTTCTTCACCGCCGCGACCAGCGTCTTTGCAGAAAACCCGTCAGCCGGTTCCACCGTCAACTTCTTCGTCGCAAAATTCACCGAACTCGCCGCCACCCCCGGCACCCTGCCCGCCGCCACCTCCACACGCCGCACACAGGACGCGCAGGTCATGCCTTCTACGGGCACGGAAATCGGCTCTGCCGGGATGATCGTCTTGACTGTCTCGTTCATGGGATTTCCCCTTTCGAGACCTCATGTAATGCTTCCCATGATGGGAAGGTCAAGGGAAATTACTGATATTGAACGCTAGACACCGCTTCTTGAAATTGATGCTCAATTGAGCTACATTGGAACGAAACGGAGTAAGATCATGACGGCAAATGCATATGTCAGAGCGCGTATCGATCAGGATTTGAAGGATGATGCCACGGCTGTTCTCGACAGCCTTGGGCTCACCGTCTCTGATGTCATGCGCATGATGCTGACCCGGATTGCCCGCGAAAAGGCACTCCCTATCGAGTTGACACGCCCCAGTGCGGAAACGTTGGCCGCAATAGAGGAAGCTCGTTCCATTGCTGCGCGCAAACGCAGTCGTTTCAATACCGCCGAAGAACTTTTTGACGCTCTCGATGGCAGCAAGCAGTGAAAGGTCAAAAAGGCGACGAGAGCAAAGCGGCGTCTAAGCGGACAGCCTTACCTCGCAGTAGCGACTTCACGAAGCAATTCCTGAAGGACTGGAAACGGCTAAATGTTTCAGGCCGTTACGATATGGTGAAACTCAAGGAGATCATGCTGCTCCTTATCGCCAACGATGCGTTACTGCCTGCGCAATTGCGAGATCACGAGTTGGCGGGAGAATGGCGAGATCATCGCGAATGCCATATCGGCGGCGATTTTCTATTGATCTACCACATCGAAGAGCAGGCAAATCTGATCATCTTTACGCGAGCCGGAACGCATTCCAAATTGTTCAGATAAGCCTTGATATCACCCTATCGATGCACGGAAAACCGTGGAATATCCCGTAAGAACTCATCGCGCACCACCTGCCCCATCGGTTTGTCCGAGGGCTTGTCGGCCACGCGGAAGCGGACGAAGACGATGTGTTGGCCTTCGCGTTCAGCCCAGCCCACGAACCAGCCGAAGGGGCGGTTGGGGTCTGGTTTGCCGTCGTCGCCCTTGAGGTTGCCGGTGCCCGTCGTGCCATGGGCGCTCCAGGCTTCGGCCCCGTCATAGACGGGAATGATGGCCTTGGTCTTGTTCTGCGCATCGCGGGAGAACGGCAGGTTGTTGGCCAGCAGGCGGCGCATGAAGCCGATCTGTTCCACCGGCGAAATTTCCAGCGAAGTCCCGACCCAGGCATCCGTCAAACCGTTATTATCCCCTGCACTTCCAGCTACATCGGCATTGCCGAAGCCGAGACGCTTGACATAGGCGGCGAATTTTTCCTGCCCCAGACGGCTGGTGATTTCGCGGGAGTACCAGCGAATGCTCTCCTTCTGCCAGGTCGTGGGGTCTACCTTCTTGCGCTCTTCCGGCTTGGCCTCCATGCCCTTCTGCCAGTCCCATGCGGGGTTGAATTCATCCAGCAAAATGCCGGAATCAAAACCGATCAGCGCCAACGGTACCTTGAAGGTGGAGCCAGGCGACACGCGACGGTCGCAGGTGCCCTGCTGGGTAATGACCGCGCCGGTTTCCACCGATGTCACGAACGTGCATTCATATGGCTGAGTGGCGGCATGAGCCCAGACGGGCGACAGGCTGAAAGCGGCTAGGCACAGAGCTTTAAGAACGGCGCAGCGGGGCAGCATGCATTTTCCTTGAATGTCTGCCTGTTATGGCAGCGGATGTCTGAGATTAGTAATGCTGTTTTAATAACGGGCAGATGGGGCAGGAATAGGACAGCACCGACTCCACCCTCATTCCTGTGCTTGTCACAGGAATCCAGTCGTCGCGCGTCTGCGCGGCGGAAGGACTCTTTTCAGCCCAAGGACTTGGGCTGGCTGGATTCCTGTGACAAGCACAGGAATGAGGGTGGAGTGGATACCCGATGATCTCACCGCTGCTGCGCTTCCGGCTGCTCCCCCACCGTCAAAGGCCAATCCACGACGTAATTCTCGAAGTCGTCAACCTCCACATTCAGTTCGTTCACCGTCCGGCCACGCCCGGAAATGCCGGCGATATGCACCGTCTCAGGATCACCCGAAACAAGGTGGTGCCACCAGTAAAGATCCTCGCCATCGCGCACCAGCGCATAGGCGCAGGTCGGCGGCAGCCAGCCGATTTCGTTGACGAGCTTGAGGTTGAGCTGGATGCAATCAGGCACAGTCGCGAACCGGTTGGGATAATCCGAGCACTGACAGCTCTCCCCATCCAACAACTGGCAGGCGACGGAGGTGAACACCACGTCGCCGGTGTCCCAATCCTCTAGCTTGTTGAGACAACACAGGCCGCAACCATCGCACAGGCTTTCCCATTCGGTGTTACTCATTTGCGCCAGCGATTTCGTTTTCCAGAATGGCGCGTCACTCATCGTTAACATTTCCGTTTCATTTTGGGGCGGCGGGCTGCAACGTGGCTTAACCCATTTGGTCATATCGCAATCCGTCAGATTATAAGATAATTCTTAAATCCGGCGGAGTAATGGTGAGGGAATGACCCGCGCAAGGTTGCTGCGTCAAGCATCCATTCGACATATCGAACAGGAATTCGTTTTACGTGCAGGAAGATAAGAACAAGAAACAGGCGCGCCGTAAACGCCATATTCTGCTGCGCATCGATTCATGGATCGATTCCGGCCTGTGGACATCTGCATCCCGCTTTTTCGATTTCTGGGAAGACGTCACCGTCGCATCCCGCAAGCTGCATGTGCGTGGCTGGAAGAAATTTCTCATCAACATCACCGATGATGCGCTGACGGTCGGCACCGCCGGCACCGTGCTGATGCTGGCACTGGCCCTGCCCGCCTTCGAGGAAACCAAGAAGGACTGGCGTTATCGCGGTGATTTCGCTGTCACATTTCTGGATCGCTACGGCAATACCATCGGCCATCGCGGCATCATTCACGAAGATTCCGTGCCGATCGACCAGATGCCGGATCATTTCATCAAGGCGGTTCTGGCCACCGAAGACCGTCGTTTCTTCGAGCATTTTGGCATCGATTTCATCGGCCTTGCCCGCGCCATGAGCGAGAATGCCCGCGCTGGCGGCGTCGTGCAGGGCGGCTCCACGCTGACGCAACAGCTGGCCAAGAACCTGTTTTTGACCAATGAGCGCTCGCTGGAACGCAAGATCAAGGAAGCCTTTTTGGCGCTGTGGCTCGAAGCCAACATGTCCAAGAAAGAGATTCTCAGCCTTTATCTCGACCGCGCCTATATGGGCGGCGGCACGTTTGGCGCGGCAGCTGCGGCACAATTTTACTTTGGCAAGAATCTGACGGATGTGACGCTGGCGGAATCCGCTATTCTGGCCGGCCTGTTCAAGGCACCGGCGAAATACGCGCCGCACGTCAACCTGCCCGCTGCGCGCGCGCGCGCCAACACCGTGCTATCAAACCTCGTGCAGGGCGGGTTGATGACCGAAGGACAGGTCGTCGGTGCCCGCCGCAATCCGGCAACCGTCATCGACCGCGAAGACGTGAAGGCACCGGATTATTTCCTCGACTGGGCCTTTGACGAGGTGCAGAAGCTGGCCAAGGAAGGCAAGATCAAGGACCATACGGTCGTCGTTCGCACCACCATCGATGCCGGCCTGCAACAGGCTGCAGAACAGGCCATGGAAGGCAGTCTTCGCGAGTTTGGCGAGGGCTACCGTGTCAAGCAGGGCGCGATGGTGACCATCGAAAATGGCGGCGGCATTCGCGCCATGGTCGGCGGGCGCGATTATGGCGAAAGCCAGTTCAACCGCGCAACCGCGGCCCTTCGCCAACCTGGCTCGTCCTTCAAGGTCTATACCTACTCCGCCGCCATGGAGAAAGGTTACAAGCCGGAAACGCTGATTTCCGACGCCCCCGTGACATGGCGCGGCTGGTCGCCGCAAAACTACGGCCGGTCCTATGCGGGCAAAGTGACGTTGCAGACCGCGCTTGCGAAATCCTACAATACCGTGCCGGTGCGCCTTGCCAAGGATGTGCTGGGCACGCAGATCATTGCCGATACGGCGAAAGCCATGGGCGTTGCCACGCCGCTGCGCACCGACAAGACCATTCCGCTCGGCACATCCGAAGTCACTGTGCTGGATCAGGCCACGGGTTATGCCGTGTTCCCGGCAGATGGCATGCAATCGCGCCGCCACGGCATCGAGCAGGTGCTGGATTACGAAGGCAAGGTTCTCTACGATTTCGACCGTGATGAGCCGCCAGCCCACCGTGTGCTGTCCGAAGAAGCCAATTCCAAGATGAACCGCATGCTGGTGACCATTCCCGTGGAGGGAACGGCGCGGCGCGGCGCATTGGACAATGGCATCGTGTCCGGCGGCAAGACCGGCACCTCACAATCCTACCGCGATGCCTGGTATGTGGGCTTCACCGGCAATTACACGACCGCTGTCTGGTTCGGCAACGACGACTTCACCTCCATGAACAACATGACCGGCGGTGCCCTGCCCGCGATGACGTTCAAGCGGCTGATGGACTATGCCCACCAGGGCATGGAACTGCGCCCCATTCCCGGCATCCAGAACCCGCTGCCCAAAGGCTCGCGCCCGCAACCAGCCCCCGGCGCAGTCGTGGCAGACGCCAACGCCCTGCCAGCCCTCACCCGCCCCCGCTCGCTCTCCACCGAAGCCACCCGCGTCATCCGCTCCATCGGCAAAAAGCTGAAGGAAGCCTCAGCGCCATCTTTGACGGTGCAGAAGGTTGCGGATGTTGGCAGTGATGGGGTGAAGCGGTAAATCTTGCCGTTACCCGTTTGCGGATTAACAATTTCCGGTTGCCGTTTTCTTGAAAGTTCATAATCTGTCGAACAGAAATTGGCGTGGATTTTCGCCTTAAAAACTTCGAGACTTATTTTTGAGTTTCTTTGTCACACTGCGTTTCATACCGGTTGTACGCGCTGGGCCACAGCACCGAGGATACCGAGAAGGCTGACTGCAAAAGCGATGTAGTTCAATTTCGAGGCTGAGTAAGTGGCTACCGCAGATGGGCCACGTATCAGGCGCACCGCATAATAAATAATGGTGTGAATGAAATAGAAAAGGCCGAGTGGACCAATTAGGACGCGGACTCATTATATGAAGCGATCCATATCCTTACCGCTGCAAGCTTGAGTGCTGCGAGGTAGTTTTCTGCGTGTCGATCGTATCGTGTGGCCAGGCCGCGCATCTGTTTGATGCGGTTGAAGAAACGCTCCACGAGATTGCGCTGGCGGTATACCCATCGGCTGAAGCTGAAGGTCTGTTTTCGATTGGCCTTTGCGGGGATATTCGCCCAACATTTTCGTTGCTTGACGAAGTTCCTTATAGCGTCTGTGTCGTAAGCCTTGTCGGCGAGTAGTGTTGCTCCAGGCTTCACGTCGCTCAGCAGCTTTTCGGCCATGGGTGCATCGGCGGCCTGACCGGCGGTAAGCACCAGTCGGATCGGTCGGCCATCGGCATCAACAAGCGCGTGGATTTTGGTTGTCAGGCCGCCACGCGAACGTCCCATGCAAGGATCGGCAGTGCCCCCTTTTTAGCGTTGGCACCATGCTGGTGAACGCGAACGCATGAGGAATCTATCATCACGATGTCTCCATCGTAACGCTTTGAAACCGCATCAAGAAGGCGGTCCCAGACGCCAGCCTTGCGCCAACGCGAGAACCGATTGTAAAGCGTCGTGCGCGGGCCATAGCGTTCCGGTACATCTCGCCAGGACGAACCTGTTCTGAAACGCCACAAGATGCCGTTGATCACTCGACGATCGTCAACGCGTTTAATTCCACGGCTGTTGTTCGGCAAAAGCGGCTCGATGACCGCCCATTCCTCGTCGCTTAATTCGTGACGGCGCATACCAATCTCCTTCCAAAGAGATTGAATCACACAACATCAACAAGATGAACCCCGTTTATGGGGACGCGGCCTAGCAGCGTACCAATTGCTTCTCCCCAATTTCCATCATTCGCGATTTGGGTGGCCCATTACGCATTCAATAAGAGGGCGACGACAAGCAAGACGAAAACACAAATGACCTGATGCATTTATACCCCCAACCGGAACAGAAGTCGCTTTATTGCTTCAATCTGAGATAGCATTTCGCTCAAAAATTACAATATTAAGGTCCCAATCCATCGATTAGAAAATCCGGCGCTCGCCCAACTTGAACCAGGCCTTGGCGATCTTGTCGTTTTCGATCTCGTAAATGCAGACCACATCCACTTCGCCGCGCCCTTCAGGAAAGGTTCGGGTTACTGTTTCGTGGTCGATGACGACATTGCCGACGGTGATACGGGTCAGCAACGTTCCGTGGAGATCAGGCTCCTTGAAGCGCTCTATGTGGCGCTCGCGGATCTCGTCGACACCCTTGGCCAGCAGTGTGGATGGGAAAGCGTAATATTCGCAATCCTGCGCCCACCACGGCATGAAGGCGTCGATATCCTTGGCATTATAGGCCGCAAGCTGCTCGCGGACCGGCTGTTCTATGTCGTTCATCACATGTCATTTTCAGGTTGGAGTGGTGATCAGATGAAGGAATGCCCGGCCTTTATCAAAAGATCGCGGGAGGTTTCCAGATCGTCGGTTTTGACCAGCAGGTGGTCGCCATCGAATGTGGACACCACGAAAATGCCGATGCCATTTTCCGAAAGCGGCTGGATGACCGATAGTACGATGCCGGTTTCATCGAAGGCGAACGGCCCTTGAAGCTTGATGCAGGACCAGCCGCCATCCACCTGCACGCCGTGTGGAATTCGCTCCCGCAGGCAGACGATGGAGAGTTCGTCATCCGTGCGGCTGATGCTAACAAAGCCTTGTCCATCCGCCCAGCTGGGAATGGCATCGGATGGACCCAACCGGGCCACGCCGTAAGTCCCATCCAGAGCCCGAAGCTTCACCCGTGGTGCCATGTAAAATCCTGCCTTTCGTCCAACAGCGTCCTCTTCCGCCCGCTGCTCAGCATGGTGGAATTGGCGCTTTGCGATACGCCATCGAGAACCAGATGTCGAACACGGACTGCTTGCCTGCTACTGCGCAGAGGCAGCCTTGAACACGGCCAGTTGCGCGGCAAATGCGCGTTGATAGGCCGGGCGGGCCTCGCCGCGGGCAACATAGGCGGCAAGGTTGGGGTAGTCGTTCAACAGGCCCGAGGCCTTTGCGCGCAACAGCACCGTTACCATCAACAGATCACCCGCGCTGAATGCACCATCCAGCCACTCGGCATCGCCAAGGCGGGCGGAAAGCTCGCGCAGCCTCTGATGAATGCGCGCATCGACCAGCGGCAGGCGCTCCTGCGCCCAGCTGCGCTCACCTTCCACAATCTTTGCGACCACGCGCTCCATAAGCGGTGGCTCGACGGTGTTGATCGCGGCAAACATCCAGTTGATGGTTCGCGCCCGCGCATTCGCCTCCGTCGGCAGCAGGCCCGGATGTGTTTCGGCAATATGCAGAACGATGGCCCCGGATTCGAACAGCGCAAGGTCGCCCTCCTCAAAGGTCGGGATTTGCCCGAAGGGATGCAGTGCCATGTGATCCGGCTCTTTCATCGCCTGAAACGACAAAAGCCGCACCTCATAAGGCTGCCTCACCTCCTCCAGCGCCCAACGCACCCGCATATCCCGCGCCAACCCCTTGCCGCGATCCGGCGAGGTTTCAAAAGCAGTGATCGTTATCGTCATGGCCGTTCTCCCAGGATGGTATGGATGGAAGACGAATGGTGGAGCAGGTTGCCGACAGGGCTTATCCCGTTTTTTCGCAAGCTTGAGCGACGTCCTTACAAAATGCCAGGCTTTCATTGTTCTCAATCATCAAACGTAGTGCTGCGCGCCTTGGAATTGCCACAGAATGACAGAAAAACTCAATCACTGATGGTAAAATGATTTTTGATTGAGTTTTTAAGGCAATTCATCGGAGGTTACATGGCGGGCGAAACCAGGCAGTTCGAGGACGCGGATGAGGGGTTGGTTATTGCAGTGTCCGCATTGCAATTGGCCGCGGTTTTGGAAGGCGAAAGCGTTGAACAAAGCGGAACGCCGGGAAATCGCCTTATAGGTGCATTGCGGCTGCTCGGATGCGCGGCAGAAGGCGTCACTGCCGGAGCGCTTTGGCTGGCTCCCGAGCCAACGACACTGACAAAAATCGGGGGTACCGCGCTCGCACTCCATGCAGCGGACCAATGCACCACTGGCGGGCGTCAACTCTGGACCGGTCTTGACGAACGGTCGCTGACTGAACGCGGCACGTCGACCATCGCGAGAAGTCTCGGTGCGAACCCCAACACGGCGCAAAACATAGGCATGGCCGTGGATTTCCTGGTGCCAATCGGCGGTGCCATGATGGCGGGTGCCGTTAGGGCTGCTGCCGTTCGCTCTGGTCGTATCTCATTGATGCAACACGAGGCACAGGCTGGAACACGCCTGGGCGGGCACACGATTGCCCGACACGTTGGTAAGGACGAAGCGTTTCTGCGGCAACGTATAGCTCAGACTGCGACGGGACGCGCACCGCCACCGGCAATCTCATCATTCAGCAGTCTTCGCGTGGCAGAAGAACAGATTTCGCGAGCCTTGAAAGTCAACCAGGCGCGGATTTTACAGTGGTCGAAAACCGCCCCTACCGGTGCAACCCTTCAACCGCCTATCGTCTTCGATGCGGGCCGCATCGTCGGACACGGCGTCATTCGGTCATCCGGACAACTGCAGCAAATGTCGAAACTGCGTCTTGTTATAAAAAAGGAAAGTTATAACGGTATGACGCACTATATTCTGACGGCATTCCCTATTCCCTGATGATGAGCGCCATGACCACAACTGAAGACGATTTTCCAACGATCGCAGGCCTCATTGCTGGCTATCTGCATCAGGATATGGATTTGGAATATGACAGCATACCAGAGGCACTAGCTGGTTATGCGCGCTTCACCGAGCTCCAAGAAAAGCAGAAACTGCTCACGGAAATGGAGCGTTTTAGTGAACGGTACCACAACGATCTCGAAGGCGAGTTTTCGAAACGTTACTGGTTCGACTTCACACCTGATACGATCGGCCAAACGGTTTTACAGTTTTTCGCGATGCTCCGCGAAATTCTCGCTGATCCTGAGTGCTATGTCCGTTTCGAGCCGCGTGACTAAACAATTGAAGTTTAACTTTCGGTATGAACATAACCGACCACGATTTTCCAGCACTTTTTGGCCTCGTCGCTGGCTGTCTGCATCAAGACATGGAGTTGGAATACGATACTGTGCCTGAAGCGCTGGCAGGGTATGCACGCTTTACCGAGATCGATGAAAAGCAAATGCTATTCAATGAAATGAAGAGTTTCCTCGAACGATATAACAACGATCTAGATGGCGAGTTCTCTAGGCGTTTCGGTTTTAATTTCACACCCGAATCCACAGGACTTACAGTGCCGGAGTTTTTTGAGATGCTCAGAACAATCATGGATGATCCGGAGGGTTACCTGCGCTTCGAACCGCGCAATTGAGTGCGAGAATTGTGCTCGGTTTTTGGCAGATGGCGGTCATGACACTACGATCAATGCTTGCCTTGCCTTCGCCTAACATATCGACGGAGCGAGAAACTGGGGGCAGCAAAGTCGAGTATCATGAACATAACTGACGATGAATTTCCCGCTCTCTCCGGCCTGCTTGGTAACTACTTCCATCAGGACATGGATCTGGAATTTGATAGTGACGCGGAGGCAATCGCGGAATATGCAAACGTCACAGCCGAGCCAAGGAAGCGGCAATTGCTGGGTGAGATGGCAGCGTTCATGGAGCGTTATCACAACGATCTCGAAGGCGAGTTGTCCAGACGCTATCAGCTAGACGTCGGACCACACCCGACAGGGCAGACAGTCCCGGAATTTTTCGAGATGATCAGGGCGATAATTGCAGATCCGAAAAGCTATGTGCGTTTCCACCCGCACCCTTGAGGCCGCCCTCACAACTGCGCAGCAATCGCCGCCGTATCAATGACCGACCACAGTTCCTCGATCTTTCCACCCTTGAACCGATAAAAGACGTTTTCGCTGAAGGTCACGGTTTTGCCGTTGATGGGGAGGTTGAAGAAGGTGCCTTTTGGCGTGCAATGGAAGTGCAGTCGGCTGGCGATGACGGGGGGTTGGCAGACGAGGAGCTCTATGTTGAAGCTCAGGTCCGGGATTTCGCGGAAGTCGTTCTCCAGCATATCGCGGTAGCCAGACAGGCCCAATTCGCGCCCGTTATGCACCGCGTTTTCGGCGACGAAATTTCCGAGATTTTGCCAATCCTGCGCGTTCAGGCAGGCAATGTAGGCGCGGTAGATGGCGGCGAGATCAGTGTCGGTCATGGTTCGGTAACGGCGTGGACGGGAATGCAGTTCCGCGCGGCACGGATCTTGAGGCTTTGGCTGGCGTGGCGCTTCCTATGCACATCATTGGACGGTGCAACCAAATCCCCGCCAAACCGTTGATTTATCACGCGCGGCTGTATGTGGCCGATGCAACGCGATTGCCCTATTCGTCTTGAGTTTCGGAGCCTTCTCCATGAATGAAATCTCGTCTCGCAGAGAAGCCTCTGCATATCCCTTTCAATTGCTGTTCGTGCCGTTTCCTTTCGTCTGCTTTTCGCTGGCGCTGGGAACGGATATCGCCTTTTGGCAGACCGGCAATCTGATGTGGCAGAATTTTTCCGCCTGGCTTTTGTTTGCCGGGCTGGTCATCGGCGGTCTGGGCCTGCTGGCTGGGCTGATAGATCTGTTGCGGGCGCGCACGCGGCCCATGCGGCCTTCGTTTTTCGCCATTCTTCTGTTCATCATCATGCTGCTTCTGGCCTTCGTCAACAGCCTCGTTCACGCCGGTGATGGCTGGACTGCCGTCGTGCCTTACGGGCTTCTTCTGTCGGCTATCACCTTCGTCGTGTCGCTGATGGCGGTTGCCGCTTCTACCCGCAAATATGCAAGACTGGCTTGGAGAGTATGATGGTCACGCCGCGCTTTATCCGTACTGCTATCCTTCTGGGCAGCGTAGCCGTCATTCTGCCCGCCTGTAGCGATCAGAACGGCAATTTCGATCTCTCGCAGCAGATTGGTGCCGACCCGGTTCTGCCCGCTCCATCGCCTAGCCTCATTCCAGACCTGAAGGTGGCCGAGGTCGTCGGCTGGAAGGATGGCGAAACGCCAACCGTGCCTCAAGGGCTGAAGATTACCGCCTATCAGAAAGACCTCGTCAACCCGCGCACCGTGCACACGCTGCCGAATGGCGATGTGCTTGTTGTGCAGTCACGCGGCCCGAAGGGTGAGCCGCCATCGCGCCCGAAGGACATTATTCGCGGCTGGATCATGGCCATCGCCCATGGTGAAACAGGCCCGCAGAAGCCGAGCAACATCATCACCTTGCTGCGCGATACGAACCGCGATGGCACGGTGGATGAGCGACACGAGTTGCTGACCAACCTCGACTCGCCCTTTGGCGTCGCTTTTGCCGACAACACGCTTTATGTCGCGACCGCCTCCAATATTCTGGCCTACCCCTATCAGCTAGGTCAGAACGAGATTACCGCAGAGCCAAAAATCCTGACGCCGCTTCCCGGCGGTCCGATCAACCACCACTGGACGAAGGATCTGGCGCTGAGCCCCGATGGCAAGATGCTCTACGTCTCCGTCGGCTCCAACTCCAACATCGTGGAAAACGGCATAGAGGCCGAGAAGAACCGCGCGGCAATCTTGCAGGTGGACCGCCGGACCGGTGCCTTCAAGCTGTTCGCTTCCGGCCTGCGCAACCCCAATGGCCTTGCCTTCAACCCTGAAAGCAAGGAACTCTGGGCCGTCATCAACGAACGTGACGAACTCGGCCCCAACCTCGTGCCCGACTATATGACCTCGGTGAAGGAAAACGCCTTTTACGGCTGGCCGTGGAGCTATTACGGCAACCACGTGGACGCCCGCGTCCACCCACAGCGTCCTGATATGGTCGAAAAAGCGATCAAACCGGATTATGCGCTTTCCAGCCACGTTGCAGCCCTCGGCCTCACCTTCTCGCTCAACTCCGCTTTGCCCGCGCCCTATGCAAACGGCGCGTTCATTGGTGAACATGGCAGCTGGAACCGCAATGCGTTCAACGGTTACCGCGTGACCTATGTGCCATTCGAAAACGGCAAGCCAGCGGGCAAGACGCAGGATGTTGTCACCGGCTTCATTCAAGGCGACAAGGCCCGCGGCCGCCCTGTAGGCGTCGGCATAGACGGCACCGGCGCGCTGCTGGTGGCGGATGATGCAGGCAATACGGTGTGGCGTGTTGCGGCAGCGGATGGAAAAGTGACACCGGCACCGGTTGCGACGGATGATGTTTCCGGAGGTGGCGTTGCCCCGACGGCATCTGCCCCGGCAGCACCGGTTGCGCCATCAGCTCCGGCGATTGCGCCCGCCCCTGCACCTGCGAACTGACAACAGACTCTTCATAACGCCGTTACCCAACCGGTGACGGCGTTATAACGTCTGTGTGCTGGGGCGATGGATGAACCTCAGCCTCTCAGAAATTCAATGATGGCTTGGTTCACCACGTCTGGTGCCTCCTGCGGTAGCCAATGGCCTGCCCCGGTAACGATCTGGGTTTTCTGGAGAGCTGGCGCAAGCGAGGGCATGGCCTCGATCATCTCTTTCATGCCAGGAATGGCAAGGCCGGTATCCCGCTCCCCCACCATGAACAGCGCTAGGATAGTAACTTTCAAGCCCGACAGAGCGTGCTGGAGCTGCCAGTTCCGATCCAGATTTTTGTAATAGTTGAGACCGCCCGTAAAGCCGGACGCGGTGAAGGCGCTAACAAGCACATCCCAATCGCTCTCCGTCAGCCATGACACGGGACGATCCGGCAGATCGGCGAGCAAACCACGCCTGCGAGACACCATGCCGAACGGGTTGGGCGTGTCATCTCCCGGGAGGCGCGGCCCGGCCTCACCACTGGCAGCGTAATAGATTTTGCGCAGCGTCGTTTCAGGGTCTCTGTCGAGTTCAGCAGGCGCCTCATCCTGCTGGAAATAGAGCGCATAAAGCAGTGCGTCATCCGTGGCTGGGAAGATGGCACTGGGCGCGACTGGCGGTTGGCCCATCAGTGGCACGCCCATGGCAACGACCTTATGGAAGCGATCCGGGCGGAGAAGTGCTGCCTGCCAGGCAATTGTCGCACCCCAATCATTGCCGACGATGGTTGTCTTGTCATCCCCCAGCGCATCGACCAGAGCCACCATGTCAGCCACGAGGTCGAAGACAGTGAACTGTGCCGAATCCTGCGGCGCGTTCGTCATGCCATAGCCGCGCATGTCAGGTGCCACAGCATGAAACCCGGCCTCTGCCAAAGCGCTAATCTGGTGACGCCATGCATGCGAGGTTTCCGGAAACCCGTGGCAAAGCACCACCAGAGGTCCCTCGCCCGCTTCCAGAATGTTCATGTCGAGGGTTTGTGTCTTGATCATCCGCTGTTTCATATCGATCTCCTCGAAAGGCATGCTTCAGGAAAGCGCCATTTCAAAATGCGACGCTTGGCGTTCATTGCGTATCAGGATATGTTACAGAATAAGCAGGATCAAGATACCGTAACAAATATTGTTACGTTTTATGGAGACGTCAGCATTGGGTAGGGATGGCCGACTGGCGCGCATGGTGCACGTCCTCGTTCACATGGGGCTTCTGGGCGGGCGGGAAACATCCGAACGTATCGCGCAGATGCTGAACACCAATGCCGTCGTGGTCCGGCGAACCATGGGCCAATTGCGGCGACACGGGATTGTCGTCTCAGAAGGTGGTCGCGGTGGCGGCTGGTCGCTGGCAAAACCTCTGGAAGAGCTGACAATCCTCGATGTTCAGCGGGCACTTCAGGGCGAGACCATTCTCGAGGCCCCACTTTCCAGCGACCACCCATCCTGCCCGGTGGAAAAAGCGACGAATGCGCGGCTTGTGGAGGCATTTCAGGGCGCGGAACTGGCGCTAGCAACGGCGTTTCAGAATGCCCGGCTTTCGGACATCGCCCGCACTGCCCTTCAGTCTAAACCGGATTGATTCAGGCCACCTAGCTCAACGTCCGGCAGACATGTTTCGCGTTATCGCCTCCAGAACCAGCGCCTTCAACGCCTCCGCATCGATCTCCTCACCCTCGTGAATATCGATGGCGCGGCGGGTGTTACCATCAAGGCTGGCGTTGAACAGGTGAGCGGGATCGCTCAGCGACGCACCGTGGGCGAAGGTCATCTTGACGACGGCCTTGTAGGTTTCGCCGGTGCAGATAATGCCGTGATGCGACCAGACCGGCACGCCGCGCCACTTCCATTCCTCGATGATATCAGGGTCGGCCTGTGTGATGATGGCGCGCAACCGGGCGAGCGTTTCGCCGCGCCAATCGGACAATTCGGCAATGCGCTGGTCGATCAGATGGGTGGCGTCTTGTGCTGAAACGGGTTCGGTTGTGCTGGCCATGGGCGTCCTCGGCAAACATCTGGCGGCGGTTCCAGGCACCAAATTAGCACATCCTCAGCAACAAGCGTGGAGATTTATGGAAAGCCCGCTTCGGCATCGTTCTGCCCATTTCCCCCAAACGAAATCAGTGCTAACCCTCACCTGTTCCAAAACGGGAAAACAGCGTGTTTCGAGTTCCATTTCTTGTTGCAATTTCGCTCATCATCGCCTTTGGCGGCGGAATATTATCCACACTTGCGGCCCTTGAAGCGACCGATGGTTTCGGCTCGATCAAGATCGGCGCATGGGATGCTTTTCCCGAAGCACAGACGATAGAGGCCGATCCCTACGCGAAATCGCACCGGGCGGATGCGGGCAAGCTGCTCTATGGAACAGCCGAAGGCTTAAGCTTTACCGCCGCTGCCGACAGCAGCGGACAGCGTCTGACCGGCGAATGCCGCTACAGATTGACCGGCACTCTGCCCCCTTCCCGCTTCTGGACGCTTTATGCCGCCGACCAGCAGGGCAACCTTCTGGATGATGGCTCCGGTCGTCCCATTGCGCTGAATTCCCGCACGCTGCTGCATGGCCAGGGTGGCGGCATGGATGTTTCCGTTGCGGCGACCGCGCAGACCTACAACTGGCTGGCCGTACCGCAGGGTGGCAATTTCAAGCTGGTGCTGACGCTGCTGGATACGCCCGTGGCAGGGAGTACGGGTCTGATCGACATCAAGATGCCGGACATCCAGAAAACAGGGTGCGGCAATGTTTAAGGTCATCTTTGCCATCTTCGTCGGCCTGGTGGGTGCCGCCGTGCTGCATCTGATCATCCTGCTGTCGACACCGCATTTTTCCAACCGTGATGCCTATACGCGCGCAGTGGCAGAGGGCGCAGCCAACGCTTTCCATTTGCTGGATGACAGCCGCGAAAAAACCGAGCTTGGCAGCGGCGATCCCTTCATGCGGGTGGCCGTCTGCACTTTCGATGTGAGTGAGAAACCGGCGCGGCTGGCGGCCTTCGGGGTTGTCCCCTTCTGGTCCGTGTCGATTTTCGACAGCGCGTCCAATGAGATTTTCAGCATGAACGATCGCACGTCGGCGGGCGGAGAGCTGGATATTCTGGTGGCCAATCAGGTTCAGCTTGCGGCCATTCGTAAAGCGCAGCCGACAGAACTGTCGAAATCCATTCTGGTGGAAGCGGGACAGAACAAGGGTTACGCCGTATTGCGAACCATGGTGCCGCAGCCAAGCTTCGTGGAAGAGGCAACGAGATTTCTGAGCGAGGCAAAGTGCGAGCAGACGCCCTGGTCTTGAACCACAGCCTTTACCGTCAGGTCAGGAACCGAGAGCGGCTTCAGCAGTGATGACGGATGTCTTGCGCTTGCGGGGCTTTTTCTGCGCGTCCATCTGGATATCAACGACGGGCCGCTCGTAACGGACACCGGTGAAAAACAGAAGTTGCGCCGGACCGCTTGCAGGCACCTGCGCATTTGTCGGTCTGCTAAGGCGGCGGGACGCCGCATAAAACGAAATAACTTCCGTCATAGTCTTCTCCTCTCAGGGGGCATGACGCTTGGTTGTTGAATAAAGCGCGCGGATGCGTTGGACACGCGCGGGAATGCCATCACCACAACATTGTGCATTTCCAGTCCACAGACTGGCATGGGAGACGAGAGGCCGCTGCAAGCACATCGCTTGCTGCAGTATAAGCTAAATTTCAAATTCGAAATCTAGCACCGAATCTGCAGCCTGCCTATGCCATTACAAACATGTATAGGTTAATCATTCGTTAATACTAATGTTCTCGTCTCGACACATATCCCATTAAAATTTACTGGATTGCAGAAACACTTCATAAAGCCTGACGTCACACTTCTGTGAACGTAAAAATGTCACAAATTGGAAAGCCGTTGTATTTTATAACCAAATCGCCAAATGCAGGAAATTGCTGGTTAAATTTTTGTCGAGACGCGTTTGACGAGCCTCGTTTGCGTGAGGTCTAAGGCAGGTAGCCGCCATGATGGCGGTCAGGGGCTCGTCTTTCCATGTCATCGGCAAGGCGGGCGAGTCCCGGCTAGCATCCAGCGATGCTCGACGCGTTTCAGCGTCTCTCCTTCTCCCCCACCCAATTCAGTGTCTTAAAAATTTGCTGTGCATAGCGGCAAAAAACCGCTTTGCGTTGGCGCTGGTTAACAGGGCGTCAACACGTTTGTTATAACTTGAACGGATCGTTTTGTTTTGCGTCACATTGGGTATTGCGTTGACCGACCGGTTTCGAGAACTAGAAAGGCCAAGCGCCGATAGGAAGAAAGACGTTGTGCTTATGGCCACCGTATCGAGTTTCGAAGGGCTGTCTCATCCGTCCAAATCCGAGCTTCGTCAATTCGCGGAGCTGTTCATGCCACTGTTTTCCGCCTCTACCGCAGAAGCGAAGAGGGAAGCAGTTGCGGCATTGTCGCAAAACCCCAACATACCCTCGGCAGTCGCTTTTTTCATCGCAAGCCAGCCCATCGGGCTTTCCGCGCCGTTCCTTGTCTCCTCCAAATGCCTTGATGACGATACGCTGATTGCCATTGCCCGCACGCAGGGCGGGGCGCATGCGCGCACCATCGTTCGCCGTGAAGACCTTTCCCCCACCGTCATCGATGCGCTGGTCGGGCTGCGTCATGCGCGCCAAGCTCCAAAACGTGAAGATCAGACCGCGACGGCCGACATCGCACAGTCCATGGAACGGACGATTGCCGAACGCGAAGAGGATTTGCGCCGTCAGCTGCGCACCATGGCGCGGCAACTGCAACGCCCGGTCAGCGACACCCTGGGCGTGCGCCGCCTGACGGATGTGCAAGAAGCGCTTCTTGTGCGCTTTGCACGCGAACGCAATGCCCGGCAGTTCTCCATGGCGCTTTCGGATTCCCTTTCGGCAACCCACTGGCTCTCGGAGCGGGTGATGCTGGATATCTCCGGCCAGCAACTGGCCACCACCATGACCGGCCTTGGCATGGACTTCGCCGATGCCGCCTTCGTCTTGGAATGCTTCTACCCGCATCTGAAAGTACAGGACGGCGACATGACGCTTGCGGAAACCATGCTGGAAAATCTTGACCCCGCGCAATGCGAAGAGCGCATTGAAAGCTGGCGTCGCGCCGATCGCTACACCGCCGATCCTGCTCGCGCCGACAGCACATCCAGCGAGCAACCTGCCGCTGTTCAGAAGCTCGTCGTCAGGCGGTAAAAACGTAAAAGTTGTATGCCCGATGGAAGCGCTGTCGGAGAACCGTCAGCGCTTTTTGCACGTTCTCAACTCAACTGAGCGTGGAATATACGCCAGCGCATTGACTCGTTTTAAGCGAGAATAATCAATTATTTCGACAAACTTACGTTACGGAAGTTATTCTCGTCGGCAAGTAATGATATCTTTAGATAAAGTGTCGAAGGATCACCCCGCAAACTCCATTCTTGAATGGAATCAGTAGACCAAGCGGAGGAGCGCAGCCTACTTTAGGCTGTGTCGCAGTGACTGCTTGCTGCCCCGATGAAGGGGATGGCTACGCGCGATGTTTCAATCTGCATTCGAGTGCCACTCATGCGCGCTCTTCAGTCACCGTCTCGAGGAATCCATGTCATTTCTGACGAATACGAAAATAAAGACCAAAGTCATTTCGGTTATTGCATTGATGAGCGCAGCGTCGGTGGCCGGACTGGCCTATGTCAGCGTGCAGTATAAGAACACGGACGGCCAATATGGCGACTTCATCAGCAAGACCGCTTACGCAGCGGTTCTGAATGCACGCACGAGCGGAAACTTGAACGGCTTGGGCATGCAGGCGCTTCGTGCGTCTCTGGCCGATCCGTCGAGCCCCGCCTTCGCGGATGCTCTCAAGACCTTCACGTCGAATTTGAAGCAGGCCGACGAACGCCAGACGCAGATCATTCAATTGGTTCCTGAGCGCACTGCGGGCGCGCGCGACATTCTTCAGGGCTTCACCGAAATTGAAACGGGCATCAACAAAACGGTCGCCCTTGCCCAGGCCGGACAGCAGGCGCAGGCCCAGCAGACAGCCATGGATGTGGTGACCAAGGTCATTGAACTCTCACCGAAAATCAGCGCCGGTACCGAGCAGCTGATCAAGTCGATGAACGAAGGCAATGATCAGCTGACCGTCAACACCAATGAAACCATTCTCACCGGTCTGATCGGGATCATCCTCATCTCCGCTCTTCTGGTTGGTCTTGGTCTTTATATCTCTATCCAGGGCATCACGGCACCCATCGCGCGTCTTCGCGAGCGGATGGCTTCACTGGCCGCCGGGGAAACGAAGGCCGAAATCGACGGAATGGACCGCAAGGATGAAGTGGGCCAGATGGCCGCTGCCGTGCAGGCCTTCCGTGAAAACGCCATCGAGCGCAATCGCCTGGAGCAAGAGACGGAGGCCAACCGCTCGTCTTCCGAGAAGGACCGCATTGCGCATGAGGCGCAGAAGACAAAAGAAGCAGCAGAGGTGCAGTTCGCCGTGGACAATCTCGCCTCGGCACTTTCCAAGCTTGCAGACGGCGACACGACGCATCGCCTGCAACAGCCGTTCGCGCAAACCCTCGACGGTGTCCGCGGCGACTTCAACCGCACGGCAGAACAGCTGCAATCGACGCTGAACCGCGTGGCACAGAATGCGCGCGGCATCGATTCCGGTGCCAACGAAATCAAGTCCGCAGCCGACGATCTTGCCAAGCGCACCGAACAGCAGGCAGCAGCCGTGGAAGAAACGGCCGCAGCGCTCGAGCAGATTACCACCACCGTCAAGGACGCGACACGACGTGCGCAGGACGCTGGCCAGCTGGTGAGCCGGGCAAAGCTTGGTGCCGAGAAATCCGGAGAGGTGGTGCGCAAAGCCGTCGCCGCCATGCAGCAGATCGAAAAATCCTCCGGCGAGATTTCCAACATCATCGGCGTCATCGACGAGATTGCGTTCCAGACCAATCTTCTGGCTCTGAACGCCGGTGTCGAAGCGGCACGCGCTGGTGAAGCGGGCAAGGGCTTTGCAGTCGTTGCCCAGGAAGTGCGCGAACTGGCCCAGCGTTCCGCCAACGCCGCCAAGGACATCAAGGCGTTGATCACCACCTCCAACACGCAGGTTCAGCAGGGCGTGCAGCTGGTTGGTGAAACGGGCGTTGCGCTGGAAACCATCGTGACCGAGGTGCAGGAAATCAACCGCCATGTCGCGGCGATTGCGGAATCGGCGCAAGAACAGTCATCCGGTCTCCAGCAGATCAACACGGCTGTGAACCAGATGGACCAGGACACTCAGAAGAACGCGGCGATGGTGGAAGAAAGCACCGCTGCAAGCCATGGGCTGGCGCAGGAAGTTCGCTCCCTCAACCAGATTCTGGCGCAGTTCAAGCTTTCGGAAAACGGTTATGCCGCGACCTCTGCCAACCCACGCGTCGCCGCATCTCATGATCGGCCATCGGCATCCCCTGCCCGGGCGCTGGGCCGCAAGATCAGCGCTGCCTTCTCCGGCAATGCCGCTCTCGACACATCCAAGAGCAACTGGGAAGAATTTTGATGGACCACAACCCAGTCAAACGGGCCGATGACGCGCTCGAAATCATCGCCTTCATGCTGAACGATCAGCAGTTTGCCGTTCGCACGACCTCCATCCGAGAAATTCGCGGATGGGCTCCCGTTACGCCGCTGCCGCACACGCCTCCGGAAGTCGTGGGTGTGATGAATCTCCGCGGCACGGTCATTCCGATCATCGATCTGGCCTGCAAGCTGGGAATGCCCGCAGCCGAAGCAAATGAACGCAGCGCCATCGTCGTGACCAGCGTCAAGGGCAAGACAATCGGCATGATGGTGGACCGTGTTTCGGATATTCTGACCGTGCCGGCATCGGAGCTGCAGCCAGTGCCAGCCACCGCCGGCCTCGCCACCACCGGCTATGCGGAGGGCATTTTCGCGCGCGACAAGGTCATGATCTGCTTCCTCGATCTCAACGCCATCTTTGCCGCCCCAGAAGCCGACAGCTGGGAGACGCCGAACGCGGCTTAGCGTGTTGGATATGGGGTACGAGTTGGGCTTGGTTTTCTTTGGTCGAAGTGTAGGGCGGTGGGTGTGGCTTCACCCCCCTCTGCCCTGCCGGGCATCTCCCCCACAGGTGGGGAGATCGGCAGGTTGAGACCTCTCGCCCATCTCAAAGGCTGCGGGTGGAGGGAGAGTAAGCCCAGCCAATCTCCCTCCTTGTGGGGGAGATGTCCGGCAGGACAGAGGGGGGTAAGCCACACCCACCTACCCTGCGAACCTCACGCCGAAACAACCGTAACCAACCCCTCCACCGTCTCGGTCTCCAACTCCACCACCCAAAGATCACTGTCGAAACGCCGTTCCTTCTCCAGCAACGCCTCGACCTCCGGCGCTTCGGCATTCGTCAGACGCAGCTCGAAACGGCGCTCCGCCCTCTCCTCTTCATCATCGGAAAAGCTCTGGGGCGCTGGACCGTAAAGGTTTTCCAGACCGGTGCGAAGGCGTTGACGGATAAAGATCGCGCCCGCCGCATCCGCGCCTTTGCGCTCAATGGCAGCGAAATCGCCTGCGGAAAACACGCGACGGACAAGGGCAGAAACAAAAATCTCGGATTTAAGACGCATGTTGGAGCCTTTCCAGGCCAGATTGAAACGTTATGGCGGGCATATTTCCGTCAGGCTCAACGGCGATTGTCTCGACCGTACCTTGGAGTATGCTCTTCGCCAATCACCGTTGCCCTGACGAAAATCTGCTCCACCCTAACGCTTCAATCTAACCTGGAAAGGCTCCGTGGATATCATAAAGCGCCGATGGATTTCAGCTTTTTCAGCACGGCTTCGTTTGGCTCGCCGGTTTCCGGCAGGCGGTAGTGCTTCTCGAAGTTGCGGATGGCGGTGCGGGTCTGTTCGCCTGGCACGCCGTCCACCTTCACGGAGGCGTAGGCGATGTTTACGAGACCCTGCTGGATCTTGGCGACGAGATCCTTTCCGGCAGGCTTGGCCGATGGGCCTGATGTTAGCGACACCGGCTGCGCCTTGGGCGGATCGCTCTCGGCATTGCGAATGGCAGCCGCTACGGGATCGATCGCCACGCCACCGGAATTGGCCGCTGCTGGGCGGTCCTTCGGCAGGGCTTTGGGAATAGCCGCAACCGTGGTGGCGCTGTCTATTTTCAGAGCTGAAAGAATGCGGCTCGTGGGTTCGCCGGTCTGCTCCATGCCGACGGTTTCTTCGAAGAACAGCACGGCGGCTGTGGTGCGGGGCCCGGGCATGCCATCCGCCACGCCTTCGTAAAGGCCACGGCGGGCAAGCTCTCGCTGAATTTCGGCAACAATTTCGGATGGTTGGTGTGGCGTCGCCTGCGCTATCGCACTTGCCAGCGGATCGGCTGGCGGCGTGGCAGCCGAAGGCGGCGCAGCGGGTTGCGGCGTATCGGTCTGGCGTTCGATGCGGAAGGTCGTGACGTTGCCGTGCTCCCCTAACCCTGAGGCCAGGCGATATCCGGGAATGCCGTTCGGATTTTCCTCATCACGGGTGCGCAGGAAAGGCGACGGGTGGTGGCCGGGCTGATACCACAGCGCATTGGCGGCAACGAAGCCGAACACGACCAGAAAGGCGGTGCAGCCGCCGACGAGTTTTGGATGACGCAGAAGCTGGTTTCCGATGGCGAGAGCGGCCACGGAAACGAACCCCGGCTCCTTGCGAACCGGTGTTTTCCTAGGCGATTTTCGCTTTGGCGCGGCCATCCGCAACATCCTCCTTCATCGTGTCAGTCACAGGTGTCTGTGGCTTGAGGCGCGGTGGAAACTCCACCGGTTCTCTTGCATCGTCCCAATCTCCGCCGGTCTTCTGGCCGGAGCCATCGGCTGGCAGCAGGATCGTTACCATCGTGCCCTCACCGGGACGGC
Source organism: Agrobacterium sp. DSM 25558 (assembly GCF_900100825.1). Taxonomy (NCBI): domain Bacteria; kingdom Pseudomonadati; phylum Pseudomonadota; class Alphaproteobacteria; order Hyphomicrobiales; family Rhizobiaceae; genus Agrobacterium; species Agrobacterium sp. DSM 25558. The sequence continues at coordinate 35,166 of NZ_FMUD01000033.1, forward strand.
TGGTAATGGTCACGGTGCCACCATGCAATTCGACCAACCCCTTGACCAAAGCAAGGCCGAGGCCCGTGCCTTCGTAGCGGCGGGTATATTCGTTCTGGACCTGCATGAAAGGCTGGCCGAGAAGCGCGATCTTGTCAGCGGCGATACCAATGCCGGTATCGCTGACCGTCAGCTTCAGCATGCCGCCTTCCAGCGATGCGTCCATGGAGACCACACCACCCGATTCGGTAAACTTGATGGCATTGCCAGCCAGATTGATCAAAACCTGCTGGATGGCGCGTTGATCTGCAACCACTTCACCCATGTCGCGCTGGATGCGGCTCGTAAGGGTCAGGCCCTTCTGCTTGGCCTGAAGACCCAGCATGCCTTCGCAGGTGTTGATGGCATCCGAGATGCGGAACGGCTCCATCAGCAAATCATAATGGCCCGCTTCCAGCTTGCTCATATCCAGCATGGTGTTGACCACCGACAGGAGATGCGCGCCGGACTGGCGGATCAGCGAGACATATTCGCGCTGGCGGTCGTTTTCCAGCTTGCCGAAATACTCGCCTGCCAGAATATCGGAGAAACCGAGAACGGCATTCAGCGGCGTGCGCAATTCGTGACTGACGGCAGCAAGGAAGCGCGACTTGGCATCATTTGCCGATTCGGCTTCCGCGACCTTGCGGGCAACTTCCTTGCGCAGGATTTCCTTTTCGGTGATATCGCGCAACTGCCCGATAGCCCCGACAAGCCTGCCGAAACGATCACGTTCGGCGGTGATATCCATACGGCCGTAAATGAACTGGGTCTGACGGGCGGCGGCGCCATTTTCAAAACGCAGATCGGCAATGGCATTATCGTCGCCCTGCCGCAGCGCATCGAAAGCCTGCATCAGGCCGATACGATCCGAAACATGCACCAGCTCCGCGAAGAAATGGCCCGCGCAGTTCTGGAAACGCGCTGGAAATTGCTTGAGATCGCGACCGGACACGCTTCTGACGACGCCGTGCTCATCGAATACCACCAGCAGACCCGGAACCTGCGTTGCCAGCACCATATTATCTGTCACCAGCCTGGGACGGGCTTCCGGCTTGACAGGCTTGCGCAGGGCCAGCAGCGAAGCGGCGGCAGCAAGGAACACGGCAAAGACGGCCGCAACGCCGAGAGGCAGCGCGACGGAGACCGGAAAAATCAGGCAGAAAACCGCTGGGACGACGAAAAATGCAGCAAGTCCGAATGCGACGAGACGACGCAAAGCCTGAACCGTTGCGGTTCGCACGCTTTCGTCTTCTTCCATGCGCGACAGCCACATGCCCGTGGCATGATCGATCAACGCAACCGCTTTTTCCGTTATATTACGCAATAGCTGAACACCGAATTCCATATGGGCCGGACAGCCCTTAACCATGCCCGACAATAGAGGCCCCCGGCTTAAGGAAAGGCTAAAAGCGGTTGCGCCTAAAGCCGCTAAAACCCTTGAGGGTCTCATTTCGGAGCATTTGCGCCAGACTTTGCATTTCATGGTTAATGACGGGTAAGCAAAGGATTTTGTTATATTTTTCTCATTGCGTTAATCTTTGTGGCAGGCCGGACCGGCGCTATCCCCTGCATTTGTTGGGGACCGCCGCAATTATGCTTAACATCAAAGGCTAAAACTCTAACGAAATGCGATTGTCGGTCCTGCGACGGAACAAATAGGTACAATTTGAATTAAATCCTGCCGGTTTCTGCAAATGGCTGTTTGTCTGTTGTAGCTAGGGTGATGCCAAGCCCGAAACGAAACAAACGGAACAGGGCAAACACGGATGACCCGAAAAGGGCGACGGTTGAACAGGGTGGTTTCGCAATGTGGTTTTTGATCAAGTCATCGATCTTCTTTTCGCTGGTTCTGGTGGCGCTGTCCTACTTCGGTAGTTCCAGCGACAGCAATTCGCAGACCTCACAGATGAACGTCGCAGGCGCTGTTTCGGCAGCCAGCGAAGCCTACCGTTATGTCAGTGCCATCTGCGTGGAAAAACCCGACGTCTGCGTCAAGGGTGCAGAAACATTTCATGCCCTGGGTGAACGAGCCCGTGAAGGCGCAAAGGTTGCCTACCAGCTGATCGACGCGCAACTGGCTGGCAGCGAAGAGCCTGCAAAGCTTGCAGATGCCACAGCACCCGCAGTCACCGTACCAGCAGCCACGGTGGATGTTGCGCAGGAGAGCGACGACATCAAGACTGGCACGATCAAGTCCCAGCCCTACGTTCCCCTGCCGCAGCGCCGCCCTGCCCTCTGAGCTTACCCCCCCATTTCATCGAGGCAACCCGCCTCTTGTCCTCCCCTTGCGGCTCACCCGGTGAGCCGCCTGACTGCCCGACTTGCAAGCCCTGCACGAATTCCCTTCGTCGCAGGGCTTTTTTTCGTCGGTATGACGGTTCAATTCAGGGACGGTTTGACCTATATGCAAGTTTAAAGCGACGGTAGGTCTCCCCTCCCTCATTCCTGTGCCTGTCACAAGAATCTAGTTAGCCCAAGTCCTTGGGTCGGAAAGAGTCTCCCGCCGCGCAGACGCGCGTCGACTGGATTCTTGTGACAAGCACAGGAATGAGGGAGGCGTTGATGCGGTTCGAACAACGGATACGGACAAATGGCTTCTCTCGACAAGATCATGGACGACTTTGCGTTTCTCGATGACTGGGAGGATCGCTATCGCTACGTGATCGAACTCGGCAAAGAGCTGCCGGATCTGGCCGAAGACAAAAAGATCGCCGAGAACAAGGTGCAGGGCTGCGCAAGCCAGGTCTGGGTCGTCAGCCATAGCGATGGCGAGAGCGACCCGATGCTGACCTTCGAGGGTGATTCCGACGCCCACATCGTGCGCGGCCTCGTCGCCATCGTGCTCGCCGTCTATTCCGGCAAAAAGGCCTCCGAAATCGCCAGTCTGGACGCCATCGAAGTCTTCGGCAAAATCGGCCTCGTCGAACACCTCTCCTCCCAACGCGCCAACGGCCTCCGCTCCATGGTCAACCGCATCCGCGCCGAGGCGCAGTTGCTGGCTGCTTGAGTGTCCAATTGACAAAGTAAGGATTTTTCCTTACATTTTCGAGCCAGATAGGGAGCTCGATATGCCCGCTTTACTCAAAAAAGTCAGTACGATCACGGAAAAGGGCCAGGTTACGGTGCCCAAATCTGTCAGGGATGCGCTTGGGCTTGGATATGGCGGGCGTATCGCTTTCTATATCGATGAGAACAGGCATGTTTCCATAGAAAAAGAAGTCGAGGAAGAAGACGATCCGGTGGTCGGTAGCTTCCTTAGCTTTCTGTCGCGAGATATGGAAAAGCACCCTGAACATATTCAGGAATTCCCACAGGCATTGCGCCAACGGATGATGGAGCTAACCAAGGGCATGCAGGTCGATCTGGATGATCCCATCATTGGCGACGTGACGATCTGAGATGCCCGTCATCAACGGCTGGACCGTACGCGCGCATCCTCTTTTGCTTGATCAACTGGAAAAGCTGACGGCGAAGGTGGAAAATCTGGCGCGAAAAGATTCCGAAACCTATCGGGAAAATGCCAATACCAAGTTGCTGGCGGCACTTCAGTCACTGCTGTTCGACAAGATACCTCAAGACCCGACTTCAACATCCTATGTTCACGGAAACACGCTGGGCACCAGCCGTCGGCATTGGTTTAGAGCGAAGTTCGGCGGTGCACGATTTCGTCTATTTTTTCGCTACAGCACCCGGGCGAAGGTCATCATCTTCGCCTGGGTGAATGATGAAAACACGCTGAGAACATATGGCTCCAAAACGGATGCCTATGCCGTGTTTAAAGACATGTTGAACGGCGGCAACCCGCCTGATGACTGGGAGACGCTGCTCAAAACTGCATCGCAAGACAATGTCGAAAAGCGCCTTGGCAAAGCTTTCGTCTCCGCATCACCGCAAAAGAATTAGCCGACCAATAGCCTTCGCTAGCTTTTGTGGCCACCTCTCACACCACCGGCCTATACCCCTCTGCGCCCCAATGGTGGCTGTCGCGTTTGCGGGTGGGTGGTGGCGGTGGGGCGTAGTGTCTGGAGAGGGCGAGTAGCGCGGTGCGCAGCATGAGTTTGGCTGAGCGGACCGGCCATTGCCGTTCTCGTTCCACCAGTTCAAGGCCCTTTTCGAAACAGCAGACATCGATGGCCACGCCTGCCAGTTCAGGACCCATGGCGTCGGCGGCCTTTGAAAATCGCATGCGGGCGGCCATGGCGGTGTCGCTCAAGTCTTGCGCGCCGTTGCCCTGCCCCTTGGTGCGCTTCGCCAGACGTGGCTCCCAGGATGCGGTGATGCGCGGGCTCAGGTGGCCTCGGTGGAAATCGCGGGCCAGCCTCTCGCCCGCTTCAAGCGTATCGGAACCGAAGAAGCTTTGGCCATCGCGATCCTTCAGTCGTGAAAGTGCCAGCAGGGGCGAGGACAATTCGTTGCGACGGGCGTTGTGACGCGCGCCATCCATGTCCACGGAGACGGTCTCGCACAGTCGGTGCTGCTCTTGGAAAATCTCGTCGCGCTCCTTGACCATAGCCCGCTTGATGAAGGCATTGGCGGTGTCCTGAACGTAAAGCGCATTCCCTTCCCTGCGCAGCAATCCGGCAGAAAGCGTCTGATCCAGAACATGCTTGTCGACCTGCCGGGATGCGGTCGTACCCTGGACGGTGATTTCGATGTCGACGCCACTCTCTTTCATCTGCGCAGGGCCGTGCCCGATGAAACGCAGAAGACGTACCATTCCCCGTTCATTGCCCTCGCTCATTGCGCACCTGCCTGAAGCGTTTCGCGAATGGGGTGGGCCGCCTGCTCCACAGCGGTTACGAAGGCGTCGAAGCCTTCATCGTCCCTGCGATCCTCCACCCGTTGGCAGGTAATGCTGACGGTCGAGGGGTCTCGCCCGAAGCAGACGGCGACCTCCCAAATGGGCAGCGACAGTGAGACATGGCTGACATAGAGGGCAATCTGGCGAATATGAGACATGGCGTGACGCCGGTCTCGCCGCACCATGTCGCGATCCACGATGTCTGCGAACAGAGTGCAGGTTATCTCGCGCACCCGCTGGCAGGCCAGCCGATGTGCCTCCGGGACGGGAGAGGCTGGGCAGGCGCGATAGGCTGGGTAAAGATTGCCGATGGTGGATGCGGGGCCGGATGGCTCAAGGTTCAAGGACATGATACAACTCCTCATAAAATAGGAATTAATTCATACACCATGATAATATCCACCACAATTGCTGAAATGCGTTCAATCAACAAGCGGTTGAAAACTTAAGCGGTATTTCTGCATGGGAGCAGAAAGGATTATTTTCTTAACCGACGAAGTTACCGATTCCCAAAAAAAAGCCGGCCACAGGGACCGGCTTTCGAGATTTGCGGATGAGGTGGAATCAGCGAGCAGATTTGCGACGCTGTCCGAGGCCCATTTCCTTTGCGAGGCGCGAACGCGCTTCTGCATAGGCCGGGGCAACCATTGGGTAGTCCACAGGCAGGTCCCACTTTTCGCGGTACTCTTCCGGTGTGATGCTGTGATGCGTCGTAAGGTGACGCTTGAGCGACTTGAAAGACCCGCCGCATTCCAGGCAGATGATCTGGTCATCCTGAACGGATTTGCGAACAGACACCGCAGGCTTCTGCTTTTCGACATTCACGGCGGCTACGACAGGCGTAGATGTGCCGCTAAGTGCTGTATGAACGTCCGAAATGAGGCCTGGAAGTTCCGTAACCGGAACGACGTGGTGGCTAACATAGGCAGCAACGATATCTGCCGTCAGTTCGACAAGCAGATCCTGAGCGCCGCCGTATGTAGTTTCAGTCATGTATGTTTCTCCTGTCCATGTCTTCCCTGGCGTCGGTCCAGCCCGTCTGCCAGTGAAATGAAGTTAACCCCAAACCCACTGATTTGCGCTTGCCGAAAGACCCACCCGCACTTCTGAACAATACAGAAAGGGCCGAGAATTCTTGCGACAACTGCGTTAAACGGAAAAGATGCCCAGATATTCTACAAAGAAATAGATTAGCCATCAGTAAAATGGTTAACCGGACTATCAGTGACGCACGACGCAAATCAACATCAGTTACTTTACCTGATGTGGATAGCACCAAACCAAAAAAAGTCCAATTATTATTTTGCAATATTTCAAAGCAAAAAGCAGCTATTCTATCTACAAGAAATCACAGGTAACAAAATATGGATGTATGTCCGCATCGCATCAAAGTTAACGCGCTAACAACATATCAATTCAACTTACGGTCTGCTTCAAACTCATTGATTACAGTTGCGCCAGACAGGCGATATCCCATCTGATAAGCAGCTTTGGCAAGCAAATGCGCTGATACTGGGGCAGTCAAAACAACAAAACAAAACGCTGCGAGAGAACGCGCCAAAATAGAAATATCCAGCGCATTGATACCCACCGCAACAAGAAGAAGTCCCGAGCCAACAGTTCCCGCCTTCGAAGCTGCATGCAGGCGAGTATAGACGTCGGGAAACCGGTTTATTCCAATGGCTGCAGCCAGTGAAAAGAGCGCTCCTACGAGTAACAGAAACGTGATGATAATGGCGATAGACCAGCTCATTTGCGGCCTTTCCTGCTTGTGGTTCTAGCTGACTTTTTCCGTGTGGATTTCGCGGTCTCGACCGGTCCATCGGCACCGTCCAGCACCCCTTTCCGGCGCGGCCCCTGCTCTGCGTTTCGCGACAGGATGAACCGCGCGAATGCAACCGTTGCAAGAAACCCGACAAGGCAGAGTGCCAGGGCAATATCGACGTAGAGATCGAAGCCGGTGCTGATAGCGATGACGGCGATAAAACCGGTGGCGATGCCGACCAGCATGTCCAGCGCGACAACCCTGTCTGGCAACGTCGGGCCGACGATGACGCGGTAAACCGTCATCAGGAATGCGATGGACAGAATGACGGTGGCAACGGTGGTTGCTACGGAGACCAGCGATTCTGGTGTCATGTGCGAAACGCCTCCATGATCTTTTTCTCGAAACCGTTCGCAATCGACCGTTTCGTCGCCTCCACGTCGCTGCAATCCAGCGCGTGGACATACAGCGTTGCGCGATCCTCGGATACATCGACGGAAAGTGTGCCGGGCGTCAGGGTAATGAGATTGGCGAGCAGGGTGATTTCGAAGTCGCTGTTCACTTTCAGTGGATAGGCGAATATTCCGGGCTTGAGCACAAGCCTAGGCCTGATGGCGAGCATGGCGACCGTCCAAGCCGACAGAGCGAGCTCCTTCAGGAACAGCAGGGCGAGCGAGGCAATGGCAGGTACGCGCGGCCAATGCGTTTCAGCGGCCTTCAACCGATGGCGGACGAGGCCGAGAGACAGAATGGCGACCAGCGTGCCCAACAGCGTGTTGGCGATGGTGAGGCTGCCGGAGATGGCAAGCCAGATGACGACGAACAGCAAACCAAGCACATAGCGGCTCATCGGGCGGCTCCATTCGGAAAGACGGAGCGGATATAGGCCGATGGATCAGCAAGGCCATCTGCCGCGTGTTGGCTGAGCCGCATCACGCCTTCCGGAAACAGACCGAAACCAATGACGAGAAGCGTCAAAGCGGCCAAAGGCGCAAACGACGGCGGTTGGGCTGAGACGGTTATCGCCTTCATGCCTGCGGGTGATGGACGCCAGAAGCACAGCAGGAACACACGGGCAAAAGCGATGGTGCACAGAAACCCGGAAACAAGGATCGCCGTCGCCAGCCACCAGGCACCGATATCGATCGCGGATTTGGTCAGCATGGCCTTGGGCCAGAAGCCGGAAAAGGGCGGCAGGCCGGAGCCTGCAAAAAACAGGGCAAGCGCCATTGCCGAAAACCAGGGTGCCTTGGCATAAAGCCCACTCAGCTCCGACAGCGTCCACCCGCCACCGAGCCGTGCGGCGTGACCGATGGTGAGGTACAGCGCCGTCATGACCACAACGGAATTCAGCGCATAAAAGATGACGCCAGCCACGGCAGAGGGAGAACCGATGGCCACGCCTGCGAGCATGGTGCCGATGCCGGAGATGATGACATAGCCCAGCATACGCCTGATATCGTTCTGGGCCAGCGCACCCATGGCACCGAGGATCATGGTAAGAGCCGCAACGAGGGCGATGGCAAGGCTCAGTTCGTCCCGCTGCACGGGAAACAGCATGATCATGACGCGCAGCAGCGCATAGATGCCAACCTTCGTCAGCAACCCGCCAAACAGCGCCGATACGACGATTTTGGGCGTGTGATAGGATGCGGGCAGCCAGAAATTGACGGGAAAAGCTGCGGCCTTCATGGCGAAGGCCAGCGTGAAAAGAGCGGCCAGCGTCATCAACGGCGCGCCTTCACCCGCTCCGGTGACCTTCAAGACGATATCGGCCATGTTGAGTGTGCCGAAGATGGCGTAGAGATAGCCGACGGCAATCAGGAACAGGGTGGTGCCGATGAGATTGAGCACGGCATATTTCAGCGCACCGTCGATCTGCTCCTTCGTCGAACCCAGCACGATGAGGCCGAAGGATGAGACCAGCAGCACCTCGAACCAGACATAGAGATTGAAGATATCGCCGGTCAGGAACGCGCCGCTGACACCCGCCATGAGCAACATCAGGAACGGATAGAAGCCGTAACGCCGACCGCTGTCATCCACATCCGCACTGGCATGCACGGCGCAGGCAAGGGCGACGATGGCACCGGCAAGCGCAAGGGCCGCACCGGCCATGTCTGCGGTGAATGCGATGCCGAAGGGTGGAAGCCAGCGGCCCATGACCATGGTGAAGGGGCCGTGCGTTGCGACTTTCCACAACAATGCCCCATCGATGACAACAAGCAGGACCAAGCCGATTATGGCAATGCCAGCGTGAAGGCGGGTTGAGTGACGCACTATCATCAGGATTGCGCCAACGCTAATGCAGAGCGCAACGGGAGCCACGATCAACCAGTCGGCAAGCGCCGTCGGCTGCATGACGAGTGCGGCGGTCAGATCGATGGGGGCGGAGCCGGAAACGGCCATGTATTTTGTCCGTTTCTCAGTAGCCGAGTGGTGGAAGCGGTTCGCTTCGCGGTTCTGCGGCGCGCATCTCGTTGCTGTCGTCGGTTTTCAACGCCTGAAACGACCGCCAGACCAGCACGGCCAGAAAGCAGAAGAAGCAGAAGGAGATAACGATGGCCGTGAGGATGAGCGCCTGTGGCAACGGGTTTGCAGCATGGGACGCCAGCACATCCTCGCCGGTGCCGATGATGGGCGGCACGCCGCGCGTTAGTCTTCCCGCCGTGAAAAGCAGCAAATTGACGGCATTGCCGAGAATGGCGATGCCGAGCAGCATGCGCACCGTGTGGCGCGACAGCATGAGATAGACCGCCGCGAAAAAGAAGATGCCGACAAGGACAGAAAAAACGGTTTCCATCAGTCGTGCTCCCTGTCTTCCAGCGCGAGCGCAATGGCCGTAAAGCCGCCGACCACGACCAGATAGACGCCGATATCGAAGGAGATGACGGTGGCCAGCGGCACCTCCACACCGGCAAAGCTTGGATAGATCCAAAGCCCGGTCATGAACGGCACGCCGACAAAGACAGATGCGATGCCGGACAGCGTGGCGAGCAGCAGGCCGAAGCCTGCGATGGACAGCGGGTGGAAGACGATGGCGCGGCGCACGGCTTCAACCCCGAATGCGATGCCATAGATCGCCAGCGCCGACACCGCAATCAGCCCGCCAATGAAGCCGCCGCCGGGTTCGTTATGGCCGCGCAGCAGCACGAAGATGGAAAACAGCAGCATGAGGCTGGTCATGACAGGCGCAATAGTGCGGAAAATCAGCGTATTCATGCCCTGCCCTCTTCTTTGGCCGCATTGGCGGCGAGCTTTGAACGGATACGGATGAGCGCCAGAATGGCAAGGCCGGTGATCATGACCACGGCGATTTCGCCCAGCGTGTCGGTGCCGCGAAAGTCCACGATGATGACATTCACCACATTGTTTCCGTGCGCGATGAGCTTGGAATAGGCGCTGAAGAATTGGGTGAGGCTAGCGTCGAATGGACGTTCGATGGATTTCAGCAGCATCAGCGCGAAGCCCGTGCCGCACGCAGCAGCGATGATGCCATCCAGCAGTTTCTGGCGGAATTCCCGGTGATCGGATGGCGAGAGGTGCAGCCGCGTCATGACCAGCGTGAGAATGACGACGGACAGCGTTTCCACCATGAATTGGGTAAACGACAGATCCGGTGCGCCGAACAGCAGGAACAGCACGGCGACGGCAAAACCCTGAATGCCGAGCGCGACGATCGCCGTCAGGCGGCTCGTCGCGATCAGCACGGCGATGAGCCCGATGATGGCAATGGCGATGAAGGTGAGTTCGTGCAGTTGAATATCCGCTGGCCAGGCGGGCATGGCAGGCAGTTCATCATAGACCGACAGCGACACCAGCAGCACCAGTGCGATGATGGCGAAGGTGATGGCGACGTAGGATTTCAGCCTGCCGGTCTGGATGGTGCGGGTGGTGTGAAACGAGAGTTTTACCAGAGCGGACATGACGCCATCGAACGCCTTGTCCGGTCCCGGACCGGCAGCATCCAGCGCATGGTTCATCAGCCTGCGGGCGAAGGATAATTTCGTATAGACCATCACACCCAGCGCCACGGTGAAAAGCGACAGCGCCAGCGGAACGCCGATATGCGGGACCAATGACATGTCGACGATGCGTGTTTCACCCGCGATAGCCGTGGCCATGGGCGTGGAGACATATTCGTGAAAAACTCCGGAAAACAAAGCGGCAAGAAGACCGGCGAATGCCAGCAAGGCAGGGCCGAGCCAGAGCAGAACTGGGCCTTCATGGGCCTGTTTCGGCGTTCTGGTCAGTTTTCCAACGAAGGGTTTCAGCGCGACAGCAAATGCGACGGCCAGCATCAGGGCATTGCCCGTTATGGCGATGCCGGTGAAGAGAATGGCACGCGGATTGGGGTGCGCCAGCGCGTAATAGATTTCTTCCTTGGCAAGAAAGCCGAGCAAAGGCGGAAAGCCCGCCATGGAAAAGGCAGCTGCCATGGCCGCAATGAAGGTTATGGGCATGGCTTTGCGCAGGCCGCCAAGCTTCGTCACATCCCGCGTTCCCGCCTCATGATCGATGATTCCAGCGACCATAAACAGCGCACCCTTGAACAGCGAATGGGCGACCAGATAAAGCACCGCCGCTTCGATGGCGTGTTCCGAACCGAAGCCGGTGAGCATGACCAGAAGGCCGAGCGATGAGACGGTGGTATAGGCCAGCATCAGCTTGAGATCGGTCTGGCGGATCGCGAGACACGCGCCCGTCAGCATCGTCAGCCCGCCGAAAAAGGGCAGCAGAATTTCCCACGCCGCCGTTTCGCCCATGATGGGGTTGAGCCGCATCAGCAGGTAGACGCCGGCTTTCACCATGGTGGCGGAGTGCAGATAGGCCGAGACCGGCGTCGGCGCTTCCATGGCGTTGGGCAGCCAGAAATGGAACGGAAACTGTGCCGATTTGGTAAAGGCCGCGCCCAGAACCAGCAGCAGCGTGGCGAAATAAAATGGGCTCTGGCGCAGCACATCGCCACCATGGACCAGCAAGGAAAGCTGGGTGGTGCCGCTGATGTTCCAGATGAAGATGAGGCCCGCCAGAAGCGCCAGTCCGCCGCCGCCGGTGACCACCAGCGCCTGCAAGGCCGCACGCCGGGCGGCTTCCCGCTTATGATCGAAGCCGATCAGCAGGAACGATGTGATCGAGGTCAATTCCCAATAGACGAACAGCATCATCAGGCTATCTGACACCACCACGCCAAGCATCGCGCCCATGAAGAGAAGCAGGAACGCCATGAAACGGCCCTGCTGCGGGTGACCTTTCATATAGGCACCCGCGTAAAGGACGACCAGCGTGCCGATGCCGGTGATCAAAAGCGCGAAGACGAGCGACAGACCATCGATGAACCAGGAGAAGCTGAGATTGAAGCTAGGCACCCACACATAACCGCCGGTCACGACTTCCCCAGCAGCGATTTCCGGAATGAACCGCAAGAAGTGGACGAAGGCCAAGGCAGGCGCAAGTGCCAGCACCCAGACGCCACGATGGCCGAGCCTGCCGATAGCGATGGGTGCGCACAAAGCCATGACGAAGGGCAAAAACAGCACGGCGAATGTCAGCAGCGCGACATTTGCGATCATCTCGTCTCCCCCCACCCTGCTGCCGTTTGCGACTGCGTTTTATATTTTGGCCCGGTGCGAAGATAACAGCGCCTTGATGCCAAGTTAAACCCGCATCCTCTTTTAACCGGGCGGTTGGTGCACTATCTTGGGGACAAACGAAAGGATCTGAGCATGAGCGATCTCAAATCACCCAAAATCACCAAGTCCGATGCGCAGTGGCGCGAGGAACTGACGGCGGACCAGTACCGCATTCTGCGCGAACACGGCACCGAGCGCCCGTTTACCGGCCCCTACTGGAACAGCACTGAAAAAGGTTTGTATCGCTGCGCCGCCTGCGACGAGCCGCTGTTCATTTCGGATACTAAATTCGATGCCGGCTGCGGCTGGCCGAGCTACTTCGAACCGGTAACGCCCGATGCCGTCACCGAACATCGCGATACCGCCTTCGGCATGGTGCGAACCGAAATACGCTGCACCAATTGCGGCGGCCACCTCGGCCACGTCTTCCCAGACGGCCCACCGCCAACCGGCCTGCGCTACTGCATCAACGGCCATTCCATGGTCTTCGAACCGCAGGACTGAGTTGTTTGTTGATATTCAGAAAGCCACGTTACCGGAAGGCGGCGTGGCTTTTTGATGTCTCAAACCTCCCCTAATGCAAATGAGAACCCCTCATCCTCCCAACCGGTGATGCCGCCGATCATGATTTTGACCGGCCGCCCAAGACGCGCAAGGTTGAGTGCAGCACGGTCGGCTCCGTTGCAGTGCGGGCCAGCGCAATAGACCACGAACAGGGTATCCACCGGCCACTGCGCCATGCGCTCTGCCGTCATATCCGCATGGCGCAGGTGAATGGCACCGGGAATGTGCTTGCGGGCAAAAATGTCCGGCGAGCCGACGACATGCAGGAGAACGAAATCCTGCTCTGCATTTTTCATGGATGCGGCCACGTCAGCACAATCGGTTTCAAGCGAGAGCCGCTGGACAAAATGGTCGATCGCGACCTGCGATGATGCGGCGGGAATATCGGTTACGTAGCTCACGGGTCTCTCCTGTGTTTTGCTGAAAAGAGTCTACGCCCGACACGAAAACACTGGCAGATGGCATGATTGCCATATATCGTAAATATCATGCCAAACCGTTCGATCTCGCCATCCAAACCCAACCGCCTCGTCGTTGCCCTTGCCTATGACAGGCTGTGCACATTCGAATTCGGCGTTGCCGTCGAAGTCTTCGGCCTGCCGCGACCGGAAATGGGTGAGGACTGGTATCGCTTTGCCGTAGCTGCAGTGGATGAGGGTGAAATGCGGGCAATGGGCGGCATGCGCTTCGTTACCGATGGCGGGCTGGATCTGATCGAGCAGGCAGGCACCATCATCGTACCGGGCTGGCGCGGCATCGACGAGCCGGTGCCGGAGGCCTTATGTGTGGCTCTGCGCAGGGCGCATGACAGTGGCGCGCGGCTTCTGTCACTGTGTTCCGGCGTTTTCGTGCTGGCCGCTGCAGGGCTTCTCGACGGCAGACAGGCCACAACGCATTGGCGCTACACCGATGCGCTCAAGGCACGGTTCAGCGACATCCAAGTGCTGCCGGATGTGCTCTATGTGGATGGCGGCAATGTGCTGACCGCTGCGGGAAGTGCTGCGGGCATCGACCTTTGCCTGCACCTGATCCGTCGTGATTTCGGCACCAAGGCTGCCAATTCCGTGGCACGGCGGCTGGTGGTCGTGCCGCACCGTGATGGCGGGCAGGCACAATTCATCGACAAGGCGGTTCCCGAAACCCATGAGAAGGCGCGGCTTGGCCCCTTGCTGGACGCTATGCAGGCGAAGCTGACGGACGATTACACCGTCGCACGGCTGGCCAGCATGGCGGGCATGAGCAACCGTACATTTCTGCGCCGGTTCGAGGCTGCGACGGGTACGACGCCTGCCAAATGGTTGCTGTTGCAACGGCTGTCAAAGGCCAAAGACCTGCTGGAAACATCCAGTCTGGGCATCGAGGCCATTGCGGAAACGAGCGGGCTTGGCAGCGCCGCCAATCTGCGCCACCACTTCCGCCAGCAGTTTTCCACCACGCCCGCGGCGTACCGCGAACGCTTCGGTGGGCGGGCCGCTTAGAGCGGAAGTTTCAGTTCCATGCAGGTGAGGTCCAGCCAGCGACCGAACTTGGTGCCAACCTCCGAGAAGCGGCCAGCAACGCGAAAACCGAGCGTTTCATGAAGACGAATGGAGGCGGTGTTCTCCGATTCGATGGCACCGATCAGCACATGCACGTCATTGTTTTTGGCGTGATCGATCAAAGCTTGCATCAACAATTTGCCGAGGCCAGCACCGCGCGCGTCCTTATGCACATAGATGGAGTGTTCGCGGGTGTGGCGGTAGCCATCGAAGGCACGCCAATCGCCATAAGAGGCGTAACCGGCAACGGCTCCGTCCTTTATGGCGACGATGACCGGAAAGCCTCGGTCTTTGCGGAGCTTGAACCACTCCTTGCGGTTTTCCAGATCGACCAGAATCTCGTTCCAGATCGCGGTCGTGTTCAAAACCGCATCGTTATAAATCTCCATGATGCCGGGAAGATCATCGACGGTGGCGTCGCGTAGTTCTGTGGTCATGCTGTATATCCGCTGCAAATCAATGTCCGGCGACCATAATGCATGTCGCAAAACTGTGCAGCGATTTTAAGCGGTCACTGGTGTCATGCTGAAACTGGTCATGACGGCGGTGTAGTGCACAGCGGCGGCAACCACCACGAAGCCGTGCCAGATGGCATTTTGAAACCGCAGGCGTTCCCACACATGGAAGATGACACCCATGGAATAAATGATACCGCCGATGACGATGAGCCACAGGCTCAAGGGCGGCAGATGGTAAGACAGACGATCCGCCACCATCACGCCGCTCCAGCCCATGCTGAGATAAAGCAGGATCGTCAGACGATCGAACCGACCGGGAAAGAAGCATTTCAGCAGAATGCCGGAGATCGCGGCCACCCATATTCCGGCCAGCGTCACGGCGATCAAGGGGTCTTCGATACCGCGCTGGAGAATGGGCGTGTATGTCGCGGCGATGAGGATGAAAATACCGGAGTGATCCAGCCTGCGCAGATACCATTTGACGTTGGAATGCGGCCAGATGTTATAGGTAAATGAGATGGACAGGCAGGCGACAAGCCCGAACGCATAGATCCACACAGCCGCAATGGCGCTGAGACTTCCCCACAGGGTGACGTAGAAGATAAGCGCCGTTGCGCCGATCAGCGCAAAAACGATGCCCACCCCATGCACGATTCCGTCGGCGACGATTTCTGGAAGATCATAGCGGCGTCCAAAGCGCCAAAGCTCACTCATAGTCTGTTCCCGCGGTTTGGTTTAGAGATCATGCAGGCAATATGAGACGGGAACAAGACCATCGGCACGAAAGCCGATCACTTTGCATTCTCGCTTGTCGTAAAAGTAAAGCGCGTTTGCGCGGTCGTATCATTGTCAACAAATAGCACACGCTGCATCGCCAAATGGCTATCTTTTCTGAACGATCAACTCGGTTCATAGTTCCCGTGATGACGTGAACAGGAGTGCGTGGCATGAATGAAAACAAGCAATTTGCGCTGACCCGCCCGGCCTATGTCGGCCAAGCCCATCTCGTGGTGCGGGATTTGCCACTGGTATCCGAATTCTACCAGACCATCATCGGGCTTTCGATCATCGAAAAATCGCCCAGCGGCGAAGTGCTGGGCGTGAACGGCCAACCGCTTCTGACGCTGACGACATCGCAGAACGCCACACGCGCGCCAAGCGGTGCGGCTGGTCTTTTTCACACCGCTTTCCTGATGCCGAGCCGCAGCGATCTGGCCTTGTGGCTGACGCATGTGGCTCACAACAATGTGGGACTTCAGGGCGCATCGGACCATCTCGTCAGCGAAGCCATCTATCTGTCCGACCCGGAAGGCAACGGCATCGAGGTCTATCGTGACCGGTCGCCGGACGAATGGACGTACCAGCCGGACGGTACCGTTGCCATGTCGACGCTGCGCCTCAATCTTCAGGAGCTCTATGACAGCGCGCCGAAGGCGACCTTCGCAAAGGCTGCGGATGGTACGGCCATCGGGCATATTCACTTGCAGGTTGGCGACATTCCACAGGCGGATGCGTTTTATCAGGACGTGCTGGGTCTCAAGATCATGGCGCGTTACCCAGGCGCGAGCTTCTTCGGCTCCGGCGCGTATCACCACCATGTCGCGGCTAATATATGGAACAGCCGTGGTGCTGTGGCTCGCTCAGACAACATGACGGGACTTTCCGGCTACTCGTTGAAATTCAACGAAAAAGCGGAATTCGACAAGGCTCTGGCGGCACTGGACAAGATGGAAATCGCCACCGAACGGCAGAGCGACGGCATTGTGGTAAAAGACCCCTGGGGGATCGGTCTGAAGCTCTCGGCGTGATGACCGGTCGGGCAGTGTGCTGACGTCTGCCCATTTAATGATTCAGTCCCCGGAACCGCACTATCGGTCACGCGTTATACGGCCTGATGGGGGACTGCTCGATGAATGATCAGACGATTACCAACCGCAAACACGCGGCAAACATAGCGGCAGGCGATATCGTCATGCGCGGCGCGCTGGGTTCCGCGCAAGATGACGAACGCAGCCAGCAGCCACTGGGGCGCGAAGCGTTGGATGTGGCGGTGGCATGGTCCATCGTCGGCATCTTCTTCATCATATTGATGGGTGTCATCCACTCGCTGTCGATCATTCTTATCCCGGTTGTCATGGCCATCGTCGTCGGCATGATCCTTGGCGTTGCGGCAAGCAAGCTGAACTCCTACGGCATTCCCGGATTTGCGGTGGCGCTCATTCTCTCATCCGCTGTCGCCTTCGTGCTGTTCCTCGTCATCAACTCGCTGATCGACCCGCTTTCCACTTTGGCCTCGGAAGGCCCAGGCATTATCGAGAAGGCCATCGACCGGTTTGTGCCCTATCTGCAAAGCCTGCGCTGGCTGAACTTTTCCGCCGCGACCTTCAGTCTAAGCTCGATCTCGCTCGAATCCATCATCTCGCGCAGCGGTGACATTATTTCCGTCGTCGGATCCAACCTCACACCAGCCATCGTTCAGGGCCTGATCTTCTTTGCAGCACTGCTGTTGTTCCTCTATAGCCGCATTCGCCTGCGCAAAGCCATGATCATGGCGTTTCCGCAGAGACATCAGCGCCTGCGCACCATCCGCACAATCGCATCTATCGAGCATGTTCTCAGCTCCTACTTCGCCACGGCATCGCTGATGTATGCCGGGTTGGGCGTGACCATGGTCATCATCGCCTATGCCGGCGGCCTCGCCATGCCATTCCTGTGGGGATTGTTTGCATTCCTCTCCAGCTTCGTGCCATTCCTCGGCATTACCGCCATGACACTTTCGCTGGCAATTGCAGGTATTCTGACCCATGACAGCCTTCTCTTCGCCTTCCTGCCCGCCATCGTTTTCTTCACCATTCACCTGCTGATGGAAAATCTGGCCTTCCCGGCGGTGGTTGGCAAAAACATGGAAATCAACCCATTCCTCGTCTTCGTCGCCATCATTTTCTGGACATGGATGTGGGGCGCTCCCGGCGCAATGCTGGCCCTGCCCCTCTCACTGATCGGCATGACCATAGCCCGAGAGCTCTTCCCCTCCCGCCGCGTCGTACCGAACTTGCCTTCTTAGTTCGATGGCGCGTTGAAGGCTGGGTCGTCCAGGCGGGTGAAGATCACGCCGCGGGCTTTGAGGGCGAGAAGGCCGCGAACGACGCCTTCCCCGGCTTCGTGGGTGGGCTGGTTGATGTGGGAGATGACGACGTCGCCATCCTTGGCGGAAGCGATGTGCTTTGCCGTCATGCTCGCGCCCAGCAGCGAGCCGCCATCCCCGTTGATGGAGTAGCCGGCGACCCGTTCTCCGAGTTGATTGATGGTGGCCATGGATGAGTTGGTGTATTTGGCCGTGGCACCGCGGAACCATTGCGGTTGATGGCCGGTGGCAGCGGCGATGGCGAGCCTGCCGCCTTCCACTTCCTGCTCTACCGCCGCAGTCGAGCCAGCCGCGGCGATGCCGTAGATGGAGACGGGCTTGTCCACAGCCGGAATATGGTTTTCGCCGTGATTTTCCAACTCGAACAGGTCGGGATGTGACATCAGCACGGCGAGTGCCTGCGGGTTGTGCTTGAGCCAGCGGGCCGTGACGAAGATGGTGGCCGGAATTTTCTCGCTGACGAGCGTATCGAGAATGCGGAAATCCGTTTTGCCCATGCAGGCATCCAGCGTGATGGCGACACGCGGCGCATGCGCCTTGCCCGGCTGCATGTGCAGTGTCGGCTCGACAAGGCCCGAACCTGCAAATGCGGGAGATGCCATTACAGCCAGCAGGGAGACAACCGTCAGGGACTTGCGCATTTCAAGGGCCTTCAATCTTCGATGCCAAGGCAATTCTGCCCGCAAAGTGCCGGAATTATGGCGTTGCGGCAGGCAGGCCATCGAGTTCCGAAAGCTTGGCCAAGGCGTCTTCCACGCGCGCGCAATCGCTGACGCTGAGTGGCATGACCGGCAAGGGCGGCTGGCGGTGCGTGAGCGACAGCAGGTTTGCAGCCGCATAGACCACCCGGAAGCTGCCGAATTCCCTAAACAGCGCCCAGAGCGGTTCGAAATGCTCTTCGATTCGCTGCACTTCCGCCGTATCGCCCGCTTTCGCCGCATGCAACAGACGCAGGTTAGGCACCGGCAACAGCCCACCAATGACGCTGTACCAGCTATCCGCACCTTGCAGCAGAGCCTCCGAACAACCCCAATCACCGCTGTAACCAATGGAGAAATCATCGCCCAGACGCGGGCGCAGGCGCTCCAGTTCGGCTTTGAACGCCATCTCTGATGGCAGAGGCATTTTGACGGCGCGGATGTGGGGAATATAGGCCAGCCGCACCAGCAACTCATCGCCAAAGGAAAAATGCGTGGTAGACGGGTTGTTGTAGATGCAGAGCGGCAGGCTGGTTGCACCGGCAACAGCTGCGAAATGGTGATAGGCCTCTTCTTGCGTAAGCGGTGCGTAAGAAACGGGAGCCAGCAGCAGCGCGTCAGCCCCGGCGGCTTCCGCATCCTTCGCCAGTGTGACGGCGTCGTTGGTGCGCAACGTGCCGACACCCACGATGAGCGGACGAGCACCGTTCAGGCACTGCGCTGCGGCCTCCACCGCACGGCGGCGCTGTTCTCGCGAAAAATAGACATAGCTTCCGGTGCTTCCCAACAGACCGACCGAATCTACCTGTGCCGCGCTCAAACGCTCGATCAGCCGTGACAGTGTCTCGACATCGACCACCCCGTCTTCATCCGCTGGTGTCAGCGGAAAAGCCGAAAGCCCGTGAAAACTCACACTCATGCAACCTGCCCCTGAAAAACCCTCTGAGACAAGGCTTAATCAGCAAATCAGCATGCGGCAATATCAATATGAAATCAGTTAGATATCGTTGCGGATTGGCAACGGGCAACTCTCACACCCTCATTCCTGTGCTTGTCACAGGAATCCAGTCGTCGCGCGTCTGCGCGGCGGGCAGAGTCTTTTCAGCCCAAGGACTTGGGCTGGCTGGATTCCTGTCACAAGGACAGGAATGAGGAGCGTTATCTCTCAATCATACATATAGTGCTTGGCCCATTGGGCCTCCGGCACCTTGTCTCCGACCTTGTAGTCGAAGTTGCGGATGCCCAGCGTGGATGGGGCAATCTGGCATTTGTAACGCAGGCGGTACCACTCCCCGCCACTGCGGAACACGGCACCAGACGCATTGATGCTGTCGGGGGCAACGTCAGGGTCGCCGAAGGCATAGGCGATGACCTTGTCCGGCTTCATTCCTTTTTGCTCCTTCGCGATGCGCTCCATGGCCTCGATGTCACATCGCTGCTCCAGGCGCTCCTCCGGGGCAAGCGCGTTGAGCTGGCGCAGGATGCTGGCATCTATGGCCAGCGCAGGCATGGCTGCTGACAGGCAAGAGAGGGCTGCGAGAAAGGCAACGGGCATAAGCTTGTACATAGTATCCTGTCGGGCTTTTCGTTCTTCTTGTTTTGATTCGCGTGGCAAATGCGTCGCTGGGCAAGCATCTGCACGGATGTGTCAGATTTGCGATCTAGTGTGAAATTGTGATCGAAAGCGGACCAAATTGTGCTGAAGCCTTCTTTTGCGCGTGGCGATTTGTAGCTTGAACGACCACCGGTCGCACTCTACATCTTTTGCAAACGCAGACCGATTTCCATGAAAGCGAGATACCTTGTCCATTTTCAAGAACCTGCCCGCAGCCCCCGTTGCCGAAAAAAAGCCGATCAGCGACACGCATCACGGCATGACCCGCACGGATGATTATGCGTGGTTCCGGGCGGATAACTGGCAGGCCATGTTCAAGGACCCGACGCTGCTGGACCCGGCCATTCGCACGCATCTGGAAGCCGAGAACGCCTATATGGAAGCGGCTATGGCCGATACCAAGCCGTTGCAGAAAAAGCTGTTCGAGGAGATGAAGGGCCGCATCAAGCAGGATGATTCGTCCGTGCCGGTGAATGACGGCCCCTACGCCTACGGCACCCTGTTCGTGACGGGTGGCGAGCAGCCGCATTACTTCCGCACCCCGCGCGGTGGCGGCGAGAAACACGTTTTGTTGAACGGCGACAAGGAAGCCGAAGGCAAGGACTATTTCCGCCTCGCCGGCCTCGACCAGACCAGCGATCACAGTCGCGGCATCTGGGGATATGACGATAAGGGTTCGGAATATTACACGCTTCGCATTCGCGAGTTGGAGAGCGGCAAGGACTTGGCCGACGTGATCGAAAACACCGCCGGTGGTGGCGCATGGGCGCCGGATGGCAAGAGCTTTTTCTATTCGTTGCAGGATGAAAACCACCGCCCGTCGAAAGTCTTCCACCACATTATCGGCCAGCCGCAGTCTTCTGACCGCCTCGTCTATGAGGAAAAAGACCCCGGCTTCTTCATGGGTGTGGGTGCGTCCGTGCTGGATGATTTTATCTTCATCGATATTCACGACCATGAAACCAGCGAATACCGCCTTCTGTCCACCAAGGACCTGACCGCCGAACCGCAGATCGTGGCGGAGCGTGAAGAAGGCATCGAATATTCGCTGTGCGAGGGCGGCGACATCTTCTACATTCTGACCAATGATGGCGACGCCAAGGATTTCCGCATCTGCCAGACGCCGGTGACGGCACCGGGCAAGGAGAACTGGACGGAAGTCGTGCCGCACGAGCCGCGCCGCCTCATTCTGGATATCGATGCCTATGCGCGCCACCTGATCTGGCTAGAGCGTCGCGACGGCCTGCCGCGCATCGTCATCCGCGATCGCGTCAGCGGCGAGGAACACAGCGTTGCCTTTGACGAGGAAGCCTATTCGCTGGGCCTGCATGGTGCTGCCGAATACGACACCAACGTCATCCGCTTCAGCTACTCCTCCATGACGACGCCCAGCCAGCTGTTCGATTACGACATGGTGACGCGTGAGCGCACGCTTCTGAAAACGCAGGAAGTGCCATCCGGTCATAACCCTGACGACTACGTAACCCGCCGCATCATGGCGACTTCGCATGATTGTGCGCTGGTGCCGGTGTCCCTGCTCTATCGCAAGGACACGCCGCTGGATGGCTCGGCCCCTTGCCTGCTTTATGGTTACGGCGCTTACGGCATTTCCATTCCCGCTTCCTTCAGCACCAACAATCTGTCGCTGGCAGATCGCGGCTTTGTCTATGCCGTGGCCCATATTCGCGGTGGCAAGGACAAGGGTTTCGAATGGTACGAAACCGGCAAGATGGAGCACAAGCAGAACACATTCAAGGACTTCATCGCCGCTGCCGACCATCTGGTGAAGGACGGTTTTACGTCCTACCATGGCATTATCGCGGAAGGCGGTTCTGCTGGCGGCATGCTGATGGGTGCGGTTGCCAACATGGCACCGGAGAAGTTCGCAGGCATCATCGCCGCCGTTCCCTTCGTGGACGTGCTGACCACCATGCTGGACGACACTTTGCCCCTGACGCCGCCGGAATGGCCGGAATGGGGTAACCCGCTGGAATCGGAAGAAGAGTATCAGTGGATCGCAGCCTACTCGCCTTACGACAATGTGGCCGCCAAACCCTACCCGCCACTTCTGGCGATCTCCGGCCTGACCGACCCACGCGTGACCTATTGGGAGCCGACTAAGTGGGTGGCGAAGCTACGCGAGCACACAACGGGTGAAGCACCGATTTTGTTGAAGACCAACATGGCGGCGGGGCACGGTGGTAAGTCTGGGCGGTTCCAGCGGTTGGAAGAGATTGCGTTTGAGTATGCGTTTGCGTTGAAGGTGGCGGGTAAGGCTGCGGTTTGAGGCTATTTGACGCAAATACATCTCCTTCGTCACCCCGCACTTGTGTGGACGAAATGTGGTTTACTTGTTGCATTGACCGGGACGCGCATCCCGGTCAATGCAGGCAGGAGGCCGTATTTCCGCACCGGTTTGAAAGAGCCGACATCAAGCAAGGCCCTGCCTGCTCCCTTTGACCCCGAACGGTTGATCGGGCTTTCGCCCGCACCACAAGACTGGGAGCAAGGCCATGATACAGGAACTTACCGTTGTTGGTATCGACATTTCCAAAGCCCGCTTCGATGTCTGCGCGTATCCTGCGGGAAAGCACTGGAGTACAGGCAGTTCAC
>NZ_FMUD01000095.1:0-800 GCF_900100825.1 Agrobacterium sp. DSM 25558
CCCGCACTTGTGTGGACGAAATGTGGTTTACTTGTTGCATTGACCGGGATGCGCATCCCGGTCAATGCAGGCAGGAGGCCGTATTTCCGCACCGGTTTGAAAGAGCCGACATCAAGCAAGGCCCTGCCTGCTCCCTTTAACCCCGAACGGTTGATCGGGCTTTCGCCCGCACCACAAGACTGGGAGCAAGGCCATGATACAGGAACTTACCGTTGTTGGTATCGACATTTCCAAAGCCCGCTTCGATGTCTGCGCGTATCCTGCGGGAAAGCACTGGAGTACAAGCAGTTCACCGGAGCAGATTACAGCCCTTATCAAGCGCATTCAGGCGCTCGGACCCGTCGTCGTCGGGCTGGAGGCGTCTGGCGGTTATGAGCGCAGGCTGGCTGACAGTCTGCATGCCGCAGGTGTTAAGGTCTATATCCTGCCACCCCAAGGGTTCGCAGCTTTGCCACCGCCATGGGGCAACTGGCCAAGACTGACAGGATCGACGCTGCCATGATCGCTCGTTACCTAGCAACGGCAAGTGACAGGCTCGTTGCCTATGGTGGACCGGACCCGGCCCGCGACCGCCTAAGCGCGCTTTCAGCCCATCGGCGCAGGCTGGTTGCTGAAAAGAGTGGTCTGATAAGCCAGCTCGATACGATTGAAGAGCCGCTGGTGCGCGATATGCTGGAACAACGCCTGCGCATCATCGCTGCGGATATTGCGACGCTGGATACCGCCATGCGTGATCTGCTCAAGGCAACGCCGAGCCTGCGCAAGCGTCACGACAGGATGTGCAAGGTCACAGGTGTCGG
>NZ_FMUD01000060.1:0-10109 GCF_900100825.1 Agrobacterium sp. DSM 25558
CCAGAAACATTCACCGCCCTGCTCAAGCGGATGCAAGCCTGCGATGAGGTGGGTGGCCTGATCGCCAGAGCCGCAAACCGTCACCTCGGCAAGGCCGAGCGCGAGGCGGCCGGCGTTCTCTCCGCCGCGCAGCGCCACACCCATTTCCTCGACAGCCCGCGCATGACGACGGTCCTCGGTCGATCGGATTTCCGGTTTGCCGATCTCAAGCACGGCAACGTGACGGTATTCCTCGTCCTGCCGCCCGATCGCCTGTCCACATATTCTCGCTGGCTCCGCCTGCTCGTCAGCCAAAGCTTGACTGACATGGCGCGCGATCCGGCAAAGCCACCCGTGCCGGTTCTCTATCTGCTTGATGAGTTCGCCGCCCTTGGCCATCTGGCTCCCGTCGAGCGCGCCATGGGTCTGATGGCAGGGTATGGCGTCCAGCTCTGGCCAATCCTTCAGGACGTCCACCAGCTGCGCGCCACCTATGGGCAGCGCGCCGGTACCTTCCTGTCAAACGCCGGCGTGCTTCAGGTCTTCGGCGTCAACGATCATGACAGCGCCCGGCTTGTCTCTGATCTGCTCGGGCAGGAAACGGTCGTCTTCCAGACCATGGCCCGCGCGCTCGATTCCGAAAAGTCAGGGATCTCCTTCAGTCAGCACCACACCGCCAGGCCACTGCTCACCCCCGACGAGGTACGTAATCTGCCGCCTCAAGGGCAACTGCTGTTCCTTGCCGGACAACGGCCTATCATCGCTGGCAAGCTCACCTATTATGTCGATCCCGAGTTCAGGGGAGCATTCGATCCGATATGAATGATGACGCCATCAAAGAAGTCGAAGCCATGTTCAAGACGTTCGAGTGGACCATCGGCATGATAACCCAAAGTGGTCCGGAAGAACGTCGACATATAGCCGATGCCTATCAGGAGGCACAAAAACTAATTGCCGATATTCCGAAGGATGCCGGCGATGCGAGGCCTCGGATCGTGGCCTGTTTCAAACGCTCCGATAGCTATCGAGCAGTGAATGACAGCGCTTGCGTCGGCTGGGTGCTATCTGCCATCCAGGAAAGGGGGAATGAGCAGGATTTGCCTGACTGGCAAAAGTTTCGGAAGCTGGTCAGAATGGCGGTCAAAATGCTGTCGGTTTCGAAACCAACGTATCATTGAACAGGTTGAGCAGGTACCGACGCTTTAACGAGCCAATTGTGAGGTCAAACGTCAGGGTGTCTGTTTTTTTAGCCGGATCCCAACGCCACCATCGTGGCTTTCTGGAATGAACTCTATCCCAGAATTCTCAAGCACTTTTCTGATACCGTCTAGAGTACTAATCCGAAGTTGCTCGCCGGCCTCAAGACGACTGACAGTCTGGGTCGAAACATTGGCTGCGAGCGCGAGGTCTCTCACACCCCACCCTAATGCAACGCGCGCGAGCTTACACTGGATAGAGTTCATTTCACAACACTGTTGTGATTTATCTTGCCAAGTTTGAACCGCAACTGTAACCTCGCAATCTGTAAAATCGGCTGCCCATGGTGTTCGTACCACCATGAGCAACCTGACCACAATCTAGCTTATAGGAGCTTGGATCATGGCTGATTCTGAGAATAGCAGAACTTTGCCCAAAACAACCCGTAGAAAACGCCAAAATCCCATTGAGGACAGGCCACAGCTTCCGTCAAGGATCGACCGAAAGAACCTTCTGGGCGCTGTTGCTAAAATCTTGGTACCGCTTGTTTCTGAATTGGAAAAGGCTCCCGATCGAAAGGTGCCTGGGCCAACGTCAACAGCGCGACTGTGGTTGAACTGGTACGAGGTCCATCAGCGGCTCGTTCACATTACCAGATACCAGCAGAAGACGGAGTCGAAGGTGCTCGCGATGGCAGGCGCATTCCCGGTCGTGCAAATCCAAATCTCTCCGAGTGAGAGACCAGTGACCGTTTACACCATTGCTGAACTTAACCGGCTGAAATCACGCGTGGACCCAGGTCAGTTGGCGTCTGCACGATCTCTGTTGCGGAAGCGCCGCGAGAGATGGAATGAGGCAGATAGAAAGCTTGGATACAGCCCTGCTCTCGCCTTCGAGCACGATCTGGCGGAGCAGGAAGGAAGGTTGTCGCGCATATTATTCTTATCAAAACCGAGAACCATTGTTGAAACGACTGCAAAACTGCACTGCCTGATGAGCACGCAAGATCCGGGAAACAAGGGAAAGGATGCCCCTTGGCCTGAACTAAGGAAGATACTGCTTGATCTGGTTGAGGTGGAGCTGTCCAGCAATGGCGAAAATCCCCCGAATGAAAAAACTTAGCTAGACCTTGTGAAGGTGACGACCGCTCCGGGACGACAAAGCTGAGATAAATTTTCGAGCGTAGCAGTTTTGTCGCTCGTGAGTGCCACAATTGAATTGGCATCACAACGAAACCGGACAACCATGCGGCTGATACCAAAAGGTATTCTTACTATCCGGGGGCAACAACTCCCAATACGGAAAGCGCGTCTCTATATAGTGGCAGCAACGCATCAGAGTTGTGAGGAGAAATAATGGATATTGTTATCAGGCCGTCTGAGGGCGACTGGAGTTCTGTTTCTGATCCGACGCAGGCTATCGCAAATTGGGAAAAACAGACTGGGAAGACAATTCCCGACGATTATCGCACTTTCTTAGAAATGTATAACGGTGGTCGTATCTATCCGCTGATCTTTGACCGGAAAATCCCGGACGAAGTTTACTCCATGGGTGAACCGGCTACGTTTGTTAATACATTTTATGACTGGAGCATGGTTGAGGACATTTTGAACGGCGGGATATTCGACAAGCGCAATCCTCCGGACATGCTCGCTATTGGCTCCACTCCTGGCGGCATCGAGATTTTGTTAAGTCTCAACGAAAGCTCATATGGCAAAGTCTTCCTTTGGCTCCATTCCCAAAGTGCATGGGGAGAAGCTGGGAATGACAAAGCGTGGCCGCAGGACGAAAGCTTTCGGTCCTTTATAAGGAGCTTATACGAAAACGAAGATCACGAAGGTCACGACTATTGGTATCTCCCAAGCAAGAAGGGCACGGAGAAAAAAGTAGAACTGTAAGAAAGCGCATATCAGCTAAATTGCCGAAAGGTGAGGGCGGGTATTTAAAGAGCTCACCCTCTGCAACTGTATCTTCTCAACGAATAGACGGGTCAATTTTGTTTCGGCGAGCCGTTTGACCCTGCCATAGGCACCGAAGGACGACCCTGTCTGGACAGAAAAAAACTGATACCCATCAGCATCATAGTTCGACAGTTCGTAGGATATGGGATTATCCATTCCGCGCCGAAATGGGTCAACCTTGGAAGCCGGATCACAGACGGGTGCGTCGCCGGTTATGATATTGCCTGGAGGCCTTTTTTCTGGACCACCGTCAACAGGCGAAGCGCTGGGCCACCCGGCTTCTTGACGCCACGCTCCCAATCGGAAACCAGGCCTTTGCTAACGTTGAGGTAGCGGGCAAACACAGGCTGAGAGATATTTTCGCTCTCGCGGATAGAGCGGATCTCTTCCGGCGTAAGTGCCGTTACGGACGTCAGGCACGCGTCGTCGAACTCGCGCATGGTCTGCTTATCGATCGCACCGGATTCGTGGAAGCCTTCCATCATCTCATGGATAGCGGCCATCGCTTCGCTTTTATAAGACTTGCTCATCACATCTCACCTCTAGCATGCGGCCAGCTTCGACTTCAGCGTTCATCTGGTCGTCAGAAAATCCCAGCACCAACTTTGCCGCCTTCTTGAATACGGCTTCCTCATTATCGTCGAGGTTTTCCATTTCACTCTTGGCAAACCCGAATGCGAAGACGGCCCGCGTCTGCGTCCTAAAAAAGATCAGAGTTCGGTAACCCCCAGACTTCCCGGCCCCAGGTCGCGCCACCCGTTGCTTGATAAGGCCACCGCCAAGATCAGCATCGATAAGCCCGCGCTCGACACCATCGACGGCGTCACACAGCATCTTATCTGTGATCTTTTCCTTGCGAGCAAACTTATGAAACCTGCTGCTTTTAAAAATCCTCACGTCTTCGTCTGCCTTATATATTACACTACGTGTTACCCTTCAAGAGGATCCGCGCGACCGCAACCCCAAACACTGATCTTTACCCAATGTCGGCATGAGCCGCATACCATGGATCTTTGCAAAACGGCCTCCCCACGTAATCGGCCTGCGCAACAAATTCCAATAGCCATGATCAACCAGTCCTATGGTTAAGCTATCAAGGAGCGTTAGCAAGCTCGTGGTCGCGCTGACGCACAGCCATACGGGCGAGGCTGTTTGCCCTTGCGGGACTGGGGCCCAACCGAAGCCGGTCGGGAAGATAGGTGTCTGCGCGCCAGCAGCGCGAAATAACAATAAATCCATCTGACACAGCAAATTTCTTGCTACCAGAAATTTACCAGGCATTCACTTTTGCCGTGCAGTTTCGACACCAAGCGCGAAATGTATTCAGTACGCGCGTCATTCTCAACTTTGCCCGCCGACTTGGCGGGTTTTGTTTTGGTTCACGGCTGTCGATCTGGAATAATCCACCAGAACAGCTGGACGAGGTCTCTCCACGTTCTGACCATGTCTCCCCAGGCAAGTACGGCCTGTCGGTATCCATAAATTGCCAAAAGTGTAACGGCGAGCAATACAAGCCACGGTCATAGACCGCGCTTTCACTTTGGTTTGCTGTCGATCACGGTCAATGTCGCGCCTGCTTTTTTTCTTCTTGTTCGTTTTCGTACTCGGCTTGCTGGACTGCTACCTCAATCAGATATGTGAGCATGCCCCGATCTACAGCACGAGCTGAATCGTGCGCCAGCCTGAGCGCTTTGAGCGTTCCTCAATTCTTCCATTATCACCTCCGGTTGAACGCTAGATAAAATTAAATCATGCTTTCAATCAACCGATACGAAGAACCGTCTTGACTCATTTGATGATGAGAACATTAATAGAACATCGCTAGCACGGGTGCGTACTTTCCAAACATACATTGCGGCTGCCCCCGGCGCCAGGATATGCTGACGCCTGGCCGATCCCCCCATCCTTCGAAGTCCGAGCATGGGCCGTCCGCTCTCCTCGCCCCTACCGAACTGGTCCATTTAGAAGGGCAGGTGCCCGGTAGCCACGGACCGTCTTTCGTCGCAAAATGTCAAGAAACACGATCAACGCGTCCTCCCTTCGCGCGAATTGCTGTGTCTTGCTTTGGCCCCGGCAGCCAATCCTGCCCCAGGCCCGCGTGAGACACACGTCTCCAAACAGAGTGGATGTCATGTCGAGCACGTAGTACCGCGCCATGTTTCGGGGGGCGTCAATTCGTTCGATATAGACATGGTTGGGCTGTGTACTCATACCGGCAGAATCGAAAATCTGCCTGCGGATGTCCAACGACAGTTTTGAATCGGTTCATCGATACCGATTCATAATTTTGATGGAACTGTTTGCGCGCGGCCTGTCAACGGACTTGATAAAACACCGCCATGCGATCTTTTGAGCTCAGGGATAAAGCCGCTGAATGACCGTGTTCATTTCGCAAACGGAATCGTGTCGTCCCGTTCGCGCGTTCCGGGTGGAAGGCCTTTTCGGTCGTCGGCAGCCATCATTCCTCGGGTAGAGTAAATCAGGTTGAGCCAGAGGCGGTCCCACATCACAGAACGGACACCTGAGCGATATCCTGCGTGTTCGCTTAAAGCCTTGTCGCGCCAACGGTCAGCGATCTCGGGATGTACGAGCGCAAAAAACATCGTATCGCCGTCCGTCGCATCGATCGACAGGAGAACCTTACCGCTGGCTTGTATGCTCTGCTCCAACTCCTTTGTGGCCTCGGCATATTGAGCCCAAACGAGGTCACGATAAACACTTATCGGTCCCGGCGGTTGTTCGCCAATAATCAGAGGACCGAAAACGGCATTCGCGACAGGGCCGAGCGCGGTCTTGTCTATAATGCCGCCTTCTTGCCAGATCGAGAAAATGTCGCTGGTGTACTTATCTTCCACCGAGTGGAGCGTGCCTCCATTGTCCAACAGATTGACGGTGGCAAGAAACAACCGATGACGCGCAGGGTAATCCTCCACGCCGTAAAATCCGACGGTCTCCATATCTGTGGGTGGGTTGACCGCCATCTCCTGAACCCGCTTTACGATGGTGGGGTCACCTCCCGAGAAATCGGAGGCGAAGGCGATGATATCGGCATAATCTTCAGATGGCATTTCGGCTCCTGCAAATTGCGCTGTTGAAAGAATGCAGAATAGGGCGGCGATCAGGGAACTGTACCGCGCTAATATCTTAAGTTGGCTGATCACCTTCGCTAAAAATCCCTCTTGGAATATATTGTTTCAGAAGTGGCGCACCGTTCGTTACACAGCATAGTCAACGTCTCACACCGATGACAGGATTATCAACGAGTGAGAACGCCGGGGAGGAAATGATGATACTTGCGTTCTTGGTAACAGCCGTTCTGGCGTCTATAACGGTCCAACTGCCTCACGATGTCGAAGCATTTCTGGACCGTCGTGCGCAATGCGAGCATTGGGCCGGAGAAGAACCATATGATGGTCCGCGTGCCGGAGAAATCGCGGTAGCGGTGGAACGACTGCGTTGCGATAGCCTCGAGACGGATGAATCTCGAATACGCCTTCGCTACAAACGATACCAATTGGTGATCAAAGCACTGGAACCAGAACAGCCATAGGCCGGGATTGTGCAGGAGCGGAACGTGGCTCGGCGGACGTTGGAAAAAGTCTCAGCTGTCGTGAGACAGCGCCGGATTTCCCAATCCTTTATAGATGTGTTGGCTAATCCTTACGGTGGTGCAACCGGAGTATCGGCCCCGCTCGACCGAGTTTGCGAATTTCACCAACCGGTTTCAGCCTCTCTCCACTCGACGTCTGCGGCAACCGGAACTCAAATGGAGATCTCTGCTTTCTTCTGACCTAGTCCTTGGCAAAGGTTGTGGCCGTCTGGGCCGTGCTCACCATCGTATTGTAGTCAGACACCAGCCACTGCAAATCCTCGCCTGCCCCTTTGCGAGCGTCGCCTTTTGCCTTCTCCAGCTTTTCGTCGAAATCACGCAGCTTCGATAAAAGCGACGCCGGCTGCGACTCAAAAACGTGGAACGAATCGGGATGCTCCAGCGAGTAATCATCGAACTCCCGGACTGCCCCCGAATAGTCATTCAGTCCTTGCTTGAAGTCGGTCATATTTACGACTGGACGATCGTTTGTTGGCATCAGATCCATCACCGCTTCTGCACGAAACATCACGTTGCGGACATGCCAGCGAGACTTCTTGCCCTCGCTTTGTTCCAGCGCGGCCAGTGATGCCAGATCCGCTTTCACCTTCTCCGTGCGGAG
The DNA here is from genome assembly GCF_900100825.1 of Agrobacterium sp. DSM 25558. NCBI lineage: Bacteria > Pseudomonadati > Pseudomonadota > Alphaproteobacteria > Hyphomicrobiales > Rhizobiaceae > Agrobacterium > Agrobacterium sp. DSM 25558. The sequence continues at coordinate 7,349 of NZ_FMUD01000060.1, forward strand.
CGCAGCATCTACCGCCTTGCGGCGCTCCTCGAATGCGGGAGCAAGCGCAGCTATCTCTTTGTGGAAGCCCTTGCCGGCCTCCATCTTATCGCTCTTGTAGTCCTGTCTCTCGTAATATTTGTTGGCGCGCTCAATAACCGGCGCAAGCTGCTGGTACGTCTCGACATAGGCGGCCATTGTAGCATCGAGCTCTGGCATCTTGGGGGATGCCTGCGTAGCGGCTACCACGGCAGAAGCTTCATCTCGGACGTCGTAAAGCGAGTACAGGCCGTAGATGATCCTCTCTTTGCCAGTGGGTCCTTTTTTCATATCCACCCAACTGTCGTAGCGCTCCAACGACTCTGATGCTCTGAGCGTCCGGTTCAAGAATTCGACATAGGTGTTCAGCTTGGCTGTGACCTCTTCAGATACCGCCGCTTCCGTAGCAGTCTGCGAAAATGCCGGACGAGACACGAACCCGACTGCAAGCGGATTTTGCAAAACAAACACAAGCGCGGTAGCCGCCATGAACTTCTTGAAAAACGCCATCAAAATCTCCCTACAATCGTGGTCATACATCTGTGTCATGACGCCGGCAGGTCAATGCCTACTGCCCAACTCTGGCGCATATTGAGAGATGAGGAAAGATCACCTGGGGTCTGAAACGTTTATCGCGGTTAACAGTGTTTCGATAAGATAACGAACGCATTGCTCAACCGGAGGACGATCCAGGGGGGAATATCCCTTATTCTCGTTGTGCGTCGCGATCCATTTCTCTGACTACGAGTGCATTGTACGCATCATCAACCGGACAGCGCGCGCAGCACTGCCTCAGGCTCTTTTTCCATCACACGCAGAAGCGTCCGAGCAGCACCTGATGGCTGTCGAGCCCCCTGCTCCCACTTTTTGTACCCAGAAGCGCTCGTCCCAAGGAAAGCAGCCATTTCATCTTGTGTCAGATGCAGCTTTTGCCGGATCGCCTTGGCGTCAACAGTTTCCGGATCCACGGCAGTGACACGCATTCCCGCAGGGTCCCTGCCCTGCGCATGACCCAGAGCTTCGGTCATAGCCTGAATCAAATCCTCGCCGAATTTTGTCGTCTCGCTCATGGTTTGCTCCTGTATGTCGCCTTTATCGCCTTCGCGAACGCAGCGACCGCTTTGGCCTCTTCCGGCTTCAAATCCGTCTTTCGTTCTTTCCGTAGACGAGAAGCGCATAGATGGGCGCATCGTCGCCGTACCAGTAATAGATAACGCGGGCGCCACCCCGTTTGCCTTTACCCTTGGCGCCAAATCTTAGCTTTCGGACCCCACCTGCACCCGGTATTTCATCACCGGCCTGTGGATGGGTCGCCAGAAAATCGATCAGATCCCTGCGCTCGTCGTCCGTGAACAGAGCCGTTGCCTGTTTGACGAAGAGCGATGTTTCAGCAACTGTCTGCATAGTGATTATAACCCATTGGGGTAGTTATGGTGATCGAACTCGCTTTTGTCAATGATCATCACGCAGACCGCTTTCCAGCTTCCCCGTTTAACCGCAACAGTGCCATCACCATCGGCCCGAGCGAAAACTCTCCACGCGCCGCCCGGTTGGTGAGATCACGCAGATATCCGCCCGCCGAATTGATGTGCCCTGCCCTCTCCAGGATACAGGCTATCGCAACCGCTGCATTTTCCGGCCCCATGGTTTCGCAAGCCTCCTGGTAAGCGGAAGGGCTCACACCCAGCATCGATCTCACCACGACCGCGGCCGACATGAGATCGCGCCAACCACCCACAGAACCTGCCGGTCCATAGTCGATAATCTGTGGGCATGCCTTCAGCACAACACCCAGAGGAAACGCCTTCAGCGTCTCGCTGTTCGGCCGACCGCTCTTGCTCGGCTTTTCGCCCTGCTCTTTTTCAGAGCTAGGTTCAAATTCACTAAAGGATTCGGATTTTGAATTCTGTATGTGCTGCTCAATATGAGCAGCATTGGTGCTATTAAATCCTGATTTTGACTGCGTATCCAACAGATTAAGGATTTCCTCGCGAAAAAGCTCCAGTTCATCGAGGATACTGGCGACATCAGCGATGGTTGGGGAGCGTGGAATGCGGGCAACGAGGTCGATGAACATAGCCTCGATCGCCATCCAGTCGCCGTCAGCCCCCTCCTCTATCGCTGCAGTGATCAGCTTGCGGACATCACGGCGGCAGATTGTCAGGTTTTCTTTCGCCTTGCGAAACGCTGAGCGCTCCGCGACGACTTTCTGCGCGATGACAGCAAGCTCTTCAGACCGAGCGAGGATTGGCGAGAGATCAAAACCGAATGCATTCTCGATCTCGCCCGCACCATTCTTCCTCGCATAACGCTTGCCGTTGGCACTATCCTTGCGAATGATCAGGCCAGCATCGACCAGAAGCGCTAGATGCCGACGCAGCGTAGCTCCCGCCATTCCGTGGGCCCTCAGGATTAACTGAGCGTTTGAGGGAAACACGACAAGCTGCGCGTTCTGACGCAATTCTTTTTCCGGATAGAAGCTCAGAAGCGCGTCGAGCACAGCCAGGCTGTTCGACTGCAAGCCGAGTTCTTCTCTCGCTTCCGAGGCATCACGGAAGACTTTCCATTTCTCAACTGTCTTGCCAGCCTTGATATCGTTTGTGGCCACTTGCCGCTTCACCAAGGCGAGCGTCATTGGCCGCCGCCCAAAGGGCGTCGTCACACTTCCTATCTGCATTTCTTTCACCTTTAATAGGCAAAGAAAAATTGCTCACCAAAACGATGCCAAAGACTCTTGACTGTG
>NZ_FMUD01000080.1:0-2018 GCF_900100825.1 Agrobacterium sp. DSM 25558
GAGGTGGCGGGTAAGGAGGTGGCGGGTAAGGGGGCGCGGGCCGATGTGAAGGCTGCGACCGATGCCATGTCGTTGATCGTGCGGACTTTAGAAAAGATCGATACGCTGCAACGGCAACTGGCGCGTGACCGCGAAGTTGCCGCCGAAAGCGAAGCGGCAACGCAAGATTACGAAGAGGCTGTCGCCTTCTTCCAGAGGCGGATGGATGAGCTTGTCGAGCAAAAATTGCGGGCAAGGCTTGTTGCTGCCGGTCTTTCGCCGGAGGGGCAGCCGGCTGACGGGCGAGAATGATGCGGGGCGTGCTTTGCTGCCGCGCATCGGTTCCGAGATACCAGACATTCGCAGACAAGAGATTGCCAAAGGCATGACAAAACCGCTTGCCGAACGTCATCAACAACAGTTCGTCACTCGTTTCAATCGAGATTGGCGTTTTGTGGGAAGTTGCCCGCAACAGCCGCCGGAAGGAGACTGGCGCAACTGGCTGCTGATCGGCGGTCGCGGGTCTGGCAAGACCCGTGCCGGGGCCGAATGGGTGCATCTCATCGCTTCCTCGGGCGACCATTCCGATCTGCGCATTGCGCTGGTGGCGGAAACGCTGGGCGATGCGCGTGAGGTGATGATCGACGGCGTATCCGGCATCTGCCGGATCGCCAGACGCAAGAGGCCGGATTTCGAGGCATCGCGCCGCAGGCTGGTATGGCCGAACGGGGCGATGGCGCAAATCTTTTCTTCCGAAGACCCGGAAAGCCTACGCGGGCCGCAGTTTCATTTTGCCTGGTCTGACGAGCTGGCGAAGTGGCGGTACGCGCAGGAAACCTGGGACATGCTGCAATTCGGCCTTCGCCTTGGCGACCGGCCGCAGCAGCTGATTACCACGACACCAAGGCCGATACCGCTTTTGAAAACGCTGATGGCCGACCCGAGCAGTCGTGTGGTGCGGATGCGCACCCATGACAATGCGGCGAACCTCTCTCCCGGCTTCATCGATGCGATGATGAAACGCTATGGCGGCACGCGGCTGGGGCGGCAGGAACTGGATGGCGAGCTGATTGCGCAGCGTGATGATGCGCTGTGGAAACGCGCGGATATTGAGGCGATCTTCGATGACAGGCCGGATGTTCTCGCACGCATCGTGGTGGCGGTGGACCCGCCAGCGGGAAGCGGTGAGGGGTCCTGCTGCGGCATCGTGGTTGCGGGCATCGGCATCGACGGGCGGTTCTGGGTTCTGGCGGATTGTTCTGCCGAGGGCGCGACCCCGGCGGGCTGGGCGCGCGCCGTGGTTGCCGCGCATCATCGCTTCGAGGCAGACCGGGTGGTGGCCGAGGTAAACCAAGGCGGCGAGATGGTGAGCGCCATGCTGAAAAGCATCGACGCCAACCTGCCCATTACCATGGTGCGAGCAAGCCGGGGCAAGTTTACCCGCGCCGAACCGGTGGCAGCGCTGTACGAGCAGGGCCGGGTTCGGCATGCCGGGCGGTTTGAGAAGCTGGAGGACCAGATGACGGACTTTGGGCCGGACGGGCTATCTTCCAAGCGTTCCCCCGACCGGCTGGATGCGCTGGTGTGGGCGTTGACGGCACTGGCGATGGACACTGTGACGGAGCCACGGGTGCGGGGGATGTGAGGGAAGATCATGTTGTCTTCCGTCATGCCGGGCTTGACCCGGTATCCAGTGCGATCAAGTCCTTGATCGCGGAGGAGTCTTCCGCAGCAGACGCGGCGCGAAAGATTCTCTCAGCCCAAGGACTTGGGCTGACTGGATCCCGCATCAAGCAACCGTGGACGATCAAGTAAAAGCAGGGTCTGTTTTTGCGATTGCGTTGAGGATGGTTATGAGCTTTCGGATTGTTGCGACGATGGCGATCTTAAAGGTTTTTCCGTTGCTGCGCAGGCGCTGGTAGAAAGTGCCGAGAATGGGATCCTTGATCTTGATTGCGCTCAGCGCGGCCATGTAGGCAATGTCGCGCAGATGCTTGCGTCCTCCAGAGCATTTGCCTCTGCGGTTCGAACTGCCGGAT